>NZ_JABEPJ010000009.1:0-205679 GCF_013002825.1 Pseudoalteromonas sp. NEC-BIFX-2020_002 | reverse complement strand
AGCGTTTTGGACCCACCTGATCCCATGCCGAACTCAGTAGTGAAACGAAACAGCGCCGATGATAGTGTAGCATTTGTTATGTGAAAGTAGGTCATCGCCAGGCTCCAAATAAAGAAAGCCCGACTCACTGAGTCGGGCTTTTTTACGTCTGCAGGAAAGTGAAAAAGCGAGCAAGGTGCAAGGTGACCAGTGTCACTCAGGCGTTCATCTGAAAGCGATATACCCTCACATATCGGTTGTCGCGATAAATCACGACCTACATCTTACTGAGTGAGCTCAAATAGTGTGTGTGATTTTACAGCTCTACATATGATTTATTTTAATATGGAAACGAGTAAATCTATTTCCTCTATTTGGATTTTAATTTTGATTTCACGACTGTTTCAAATTAGTGACAGTTAGTAACTCATCAATTACAGCATATTTAGCATTATTTACTTAATTGCATCGTCAAAACCTGAAATTTTTAGCTGACTTCTATATGCTCTTGCCAAATTATTATTCTAATAGGTGAAGTGCATGAATTCTTCCACTGATGCTGCGCAATTTGAGGCATCGACAACAAGCAAATCTAAATGGAATTTTCATGATACCCAGTGGGTGTTGAGTCTTTTTGGTACTGCCGTGGGTGCTGGTATTTTGTTTCTGCCAATAAATATAGGGATTGGTGGTTTTTGGCCGTTGGTGATTTTAGCTTGCTTAGCTTTTCCTATGACTTTTTTAGCTCATCGAGGTTTAGCGCGTTTTGTATTGTCGTCAAAAAATAAAGATGCGGACTTTACTGATGTTGTTGAAGAGCATTTTGGCGTAAACGCAGGACGTTTAATTTCGTTACTTTATTTTTTATCTATTTTCCCAATTTTACTTATTTATGGTGTAGGTTTAACCAATACGGTTGATAGCTTTATAGTTAATCAGCTTGGTATGGAATCTCCTCCTCGAGTGTTACTCTCAGGTGTGTTAGTCGCCGGTATGATAAGCCTAATGTTAGGTGGCGAAAAGCTAATGCTACGTGCCTTTGCAATATTGGTATACCCGTTGGTTGGCATATTATTCTTTTTATCTTTGTATTTAATTCCTAGCTGGCAAATGCCAAATATGAGTTTCCCAGAGTTTGGTAGCTTTAGCCAAACATTATGGTTATCAATTCCTATTATAGTGTTCTCTTTTAGCCATGCTGCGGCTATCTCAAGCTTTGCAAATATACAGCGAGGTCACTATGGTAAGGAAGCTACAGCTAAGTCTGAAGCGATTTTGAAGCGTACCAGCTTACTTTTAATCGTGTTTGTACTGCTGTTTGTATTTTCGTGTGTGCTTTCTTTAACATCAGAGCAAATGTTACAAGCTAAAGCACAAAATGTGTCAGTTTTATCTTACCTTGCAAATGTAACTGATAATTCATTTATAGCAACGCTAGGTCCTCTAGTTGCATTTATTGCTATTACATCTTCATTCTTGGGTCATTTTTTAGGAGCACGTGAAAGCTTTAATGGTCTTGTAACAAAGCAAACTAAATTAGACGTTAAAATAGCAGATAAGATTGGTGTTGCAATCATGTTTTTTGCAATTTGGTTTTGTGCAGTTCAAAACCCAAGCATCTTAGATATGATGGATAAGCTTTCAGGGCCAATTATTGCGATGATCTTATTCATCATGCCGATGATTGCCGTTTATAAAGTCCCCGCATTACAAAAATACCGTGGCCGCTTTAGCACATTATTTGTATTGTTTGTCGGCGTTCTTGCCGTAATGGCATTGCTATATAGCTTTATTAGGTAACTGAAATATAGATCTAAACAGCCCCGCAAGGAAAGTTAGCGGGGTTTTTAGTATTTTTAGGTGAGTTGATTTTCGAAGTGGTGGGATTGTTTATCAAATAGATGCAGTACAGAGCTCTTCGTGGCTGAAGCCATCTCCTACATGGGATTTATACTTACGGTTTTACATCTTGTAGGTCAGGCTTTAGCCTGAAAAATGTGACAGGATGAATCCCGACCTACAAAAGAACATGAATATCAAACCTCGGTGCGCTCGGTGGTGAAATTGTCTTTTTAAATAGAATTCGGTGTAGGCTTTTTCGTGGCTAAAGCCATCTCCTACAAGTGATAATTCTGACTTATATCTTACCGCTTAAATCGCCACAGCTTATGGTTTATTGTCTGTCTAGCACCTTGGTGTTTTATAGTGTGATTATCTTTTCAAATAAAATGCAGTGTAAGATGCTTTATTATTTAAACCATCACTTATAGGTGAGATTAAAACTGAAAACAGCAGGTCAAAGTAATTAAATAGAACCACTGAGGGTTGGAGGCCCTGCGCGCTACACGGAGGATTAAAGCTCGATTTAAAGTATGTAGTTGCTCGTTATTTCTAATTTCAAGTAATTAAGTATAGACTGGATAAGTTCAACTTGTTTACTTATAAGGATATTACATTGTCGCAGTCTCTTTCCATTCCAGCCCAGCGTTGGTTATCCCTTTTATTGTGCGCAATTACCGCGGCCACGATTACAGTATTTTTAAGTAACGTCAGTTTTGTACAGCAAGCCTACGCAAGCTGGGGTAGTATTTTAAATACAAGCCCCGCGCTGCATTATAGTTTCGCGTTTTTAGCAGGCATAGGCATCAAGCTAATGCTGGATAAGTTTTATATCTCCCACGCCAAACGCAGTATTGGGTTTAACTGGCGATATCCACCGGTGACGATAAGTTTATGGTTGTCGATAATTCTTATAGGTTCGATTTTTTACTTCACTTCAAATGTACAGCCGTTAATAGCGGCTAGTTCTTGTTTTAAGTATTTCATCTTATCAATTTTAGGTTCTTCCATAGTTACAGCTTACCAACAAAGTAATGAAAGAATTCGTCTTAATTTTGTTGTTTGCTTTTCGCTTATAGCAGTGATTAGTACAGTTTTCATTTATTGGCATATCTGTCATGCGGGTTTTAGTTGGCCGCTTTTTATAGCTGTAGATATTTACATATTCTCTGCAATATTTTTGATAGGCAAGTATGTAAATGAATGCATCAAAGCCAAATGGAGTCGTAATCAAATAACTTTGGAGTGTGCAAGAAACCTTAGTTCAAATGATTTTAAGACATTAGATGATTTTAAAGACTGGTTTAATGACGACTCAATTATTAAAGAAACAGGTAAGCTAGAGCCTGACTTGCAGGTTTACGCTAATCGTATTACCGAGCGGCTTCGTAACGGTGGTGATAAATATGAAGAAGATATCGCGCAGCACATCGCACTATGTGGGCCATTTGGTTGTGGTAAAAGTAGCATTGTCGCAGCAATAGAAAACGAACTTAAAAAATCTAAAAGTGTAGAAGCTGCATTATCAGATGAAGAGAAGCTAAAAGTAGAGCAACAAAATAAGATTAATTGGATACACAGTGATATATCAACGTGGGGCGCAGCCAGTGGCGGCGTTGCACATGTAATATTGAGTCATATTATCGATGATATCAGCCAGCACATTGACATGTGCGCCTTTCGCGCGTTACCAAAACACTATACCGAAGCCCTAAAATCAGGCGGCAGCGTATTTCAGTTTGTATCCACCTTGCTCGCAGGCCCCGTTGATATTGAGCAAAGCTTTCAAAAGCTTAATGATGTTCTTGAAGTTACCAACCACAAATTACTGATCACCCTGCAAGACGTCGATCGCGGCACTGGCGATGAGAACGAAAAGCGCCTAAATGATATAGCTGCACTGTTGGATAGGCTAAAAAATAAAAATTTAAGTCGTATCAACTTTATAATCGCGATGGGCAATACAAAGCCTTTTTATATTGAGATACAAAACAAGTTAGCTGACCATGTAGAGACAATAGCTCACCACGACTCTAAGAAAAGACTGCTTACGTGGGTAAAGTTATGTACAGAGAAAGTCTTTGAAAATAATATGTTATTACCACATTCATTCATAGATAGTGCTGAGCAGTACTTTAAATTAAACCCACTAGCTTTTCATGGAAATCATTATCATCCAGTAACTATTTCTAATAATTTTATAGACTCAATTCGGATGTTGAAACGCGTTATGCGACGTGTAAATAGATGTTGGACTAAAAATAAATTATTAGGGGAAATTGATTTTGGAGCTTTGTTATTACTAGCTACCTTACGGGAAGCTGAACCTGCGTTATTTAATGCTTTTGTAAATTCATACACAAGCTTAGTTAATGGGAAGTCGTTACCAGTAGCAAAAATAGAAGATGGCAAGCAAAAAACAGTTAACGAAATTCTCTTCGAATTGATAGCTGATTTTACAAATGATGGTGCGATACATCTCTATAATGCATTTTTTAAGGAGTTATTAAATCTAACAGGAGAGGTAAGTGAAAAAAGCGGAAATGGCATTAAAAGTAATAATGGTAGTGGTGAGCAACATTTGGGTATAAAGCCAAACACTGTTGATTATTTAAAGCGTATTTTATTGGAAACGGTTCCTGAAAATGAAATTAGAGATCAAACTTCTATTGATTCCATAAAATCCTTATCAACGAAGGAATTAGCAATAAATATCTGTGGCGATTATCGATGGCAAGAGGCATTTGAGCGTTTTGGCCGGATACTTTTTACTAATAATAAGTACCAAGGTAGGGTAGAAAAAATAGTTTTTGATGTTTTAGAGAATATTGGAAAAGATAAAAATGGCTTTTTGACTGACGGCCTTTTTGAGGAGTATACAAAGCAAACCATCAATAATAATAATTTGGAAAAAGTTTTGTATAAGCTAGTTGAATTAGAAAGCGGAGAAAAGTTGCTTGAACGACAATTGGAAAGATTACAGCAAATTTTTAATAAAAAAGATTTTAGAGATTATATAAATGAAGAGGATAGAAGGGAAGCAAAAAATGAAAGCAATAAAATTTTTCAAGGTGTTAATATAGCAAACTTTTTAAATGAAAATGCACATAAGTTATCCAAAACTTCTTTCTTGACTTGTATAAAGTTTTTGACTTGGTCGCAGCTAGTTTCGAGTAAACTTAGCGTTGCAAATATACAAGTCAAAAATGAACTAGAAGTTTTAATGAACAATAAAAACATTTGGTCTATAAAGTATTTAATAGATGAAGCAAATACATGTAGATTTAAAGATGAAATAGACATGTTCCGAGAACATATATCAGCTTTTTCGGATGACCAGAAAAAAGAGCTTAGCGGAAGAGCTTCTGAATTAAAAGCTAATGAAAGAGATACTGACTTAATCGACAAAGCCATAAAAAAATTAGGTTTAGATAAATGTTGAAACTTCATTACAGCCTAAGAGAACGGTGTTCTCTGTAGTGAAACTACCTTTTCAACTAGAATATAGTGTAGGTTGTCTCGTGGATAAAGCCATTTCCCGTGGGGATTTGGACTTGTGGTTTTTTCTTGTAGGTCTGGCTTTAGCCTGAAAAATGTGACGGGATAAATCCCGACCTACAAAAGAATACTTTAAACCTTTGTGCAGCGTCTCGGTGTACACAGTGATGAAATTGGTCTTGATTTATTTGCTGTGGCTGAGTCGCAATACTGCCGCAGCCCGATTGCGCTGGGTTTCGCTTCGCTCTACCCAGCCTACGGTGGTGCAACTAGCACTGAAATCGCTTTATTAAAGTTTGGCTAATCGAAGTTATCCATTGTCTTCATCAAGTTAAATGGTTTATTTAACTTTTCTAAATCTGAAAACTGTTTACGCATACCTTGTGGCAATATAAAGTAATCGGCTTTAGTTCTCTCATAGGCTAAAGGGATGGCCATAAGCAACTGATTATATTTATCAAGCATCGGTTTATCAGTGTCTTTTAAAGCCTGTAATTTAGCCGAAAGTAAAGAATACCTTTCCAATTCATCACGTGCACACAAGTCTTGAGTTTTAGCATAATGATAGGATAGAGCACTACTTAATACAGCCCAATCATCCGAAATATGCTTAACATCATTTGGTGTAATAGTGACTTCAGTTTGTTGGCATTTTTCAAGCTTAGCGTCATATGCTTTTATTGAATTCTGATATTCGATAGTTAGATAATCAGTGATATTTTGTCTCTGTGATAAGGCAGATGTTGAGTAAAAGTAGCACAGCAAGGGTAATATATAGAAAATTTTCATAAATTCTCACAAGTCCGTTTTCGAGAAGAGCAGAGTAGCAAACTAAGACAATCCTTTGTACCGTTTATTGTCATTACCTTTGTAGGTTAGGGTTAGTCTAAAATCTGACGGGGTAAATCCCGAACTACAGAATAATACAAATATTAAACTTCTGTGTAGCGTGAAGCGCCTCGGTGAGCTCTGTGGTGAAATTGTCTTTAAATCAAACATCGAGTAGGGTTTATCGTGGCTGAAGCCATCTCCTACGTGTATATTTGGATTTGCGGCTTTATATCTTGTAGGTCTGGCTTTAGCCTGACAATGTGACGGGGTGAACCCCGACCTACAAAAGAACATGAATATCAAACCTCGGTGCGCTCGGTGGTGAAATTGCCTTTTTAAATAGAATTCAGTGTAGGCTTTTTCGTGGCTGAAGCCATCTCCTACGGGTATATTTGGACTTACGGTTTTATGTCTTGTCGGTCTGGCTTTAGTCTGACAATGTGACGGGGTAAACCCCGACCTACAAAAACAATCTCTGTGCAGCGCGAAGTGCCTCGGTGGTCTCTGTGGTGAAATTTGTTTTTTTAATAGAGTTCGGTGTAGGATTTTTCGTGGCTAAAGCCATCTCCTACGGGTTGGGTTTTGAGGCGCTTATAACTTACCGCTTAAAGCTCTACAGCTTATAGTTCAGCATGCTGGGTTTCGTTTCGCTCTACCCAGCCTACGTCACGGCATTTAACCTAGCCTACGATGATAAATTTAACGCCGATCAGCTCTTAAACTGACGGCTGATAGCTTACAGCTGAAAGCTTTTATTCTTCCACCGCTGAAACAATAAAATACGGATTCAGGTATTCATCCTTAGTATTATAAACAAGCGGGCTGCCGTCGAGTTTAGTGACCTTCGCGCCAGCGATTTCAGCAATGGCGTGGCCTGCGCCGGTGTCCCATTCGCAGGTTGGACCTAAGCGAGGGTATATATCAGCGCTGCCTTCGGCGACTAGACACAGTTTGAGTGAGCTGCCTTTAGAGACCATTTCAATTTCATCAAAGCGTTTTACAAATTCGGCTAAATCAGGTGACGGGTGCGAGCGGCTGCCGACTACGCGGATAAGACCTTTGTTTGGCTTGGTCGTTACCTTAAGCTCAATGCGTTCGTCGCCTTTGTCTTTAAAGGCGCCGATTGCCTCCGCGGCTAGGTACGATACGCCAAGTGCAGGAGCATCGACTACGGCTAAAATTGGTTTGCCGTGTTCAATCAAAGCGATGTTAACGGTAAATTCGCCATTCTTTTTAATGAACTCTTTGGTGCCGTCAATTGGATCTACAAGCCAATAGCGAGTCCAGGTTTGGCGAATATCCCAGCTAATGTCGGCACTTTCTTCACTTAATACAGGAATATCTGGCGTTAAGTGGGCTAGGCCATTGGCAATCACTTTGTGGGCTGCTAGATCGGCGTCGGTAACTGGGCTTTCATCAGCTTTGTATTCAACGTTAAAATCCTTTTCGTAAATCCCCATAATTGCACAGCCTGCTTGGCGGGCGAGGATCAATACTTCTTCTAGCAGTTCCGTTTGGTTCATGGCTTAACCTTTAATTATTTGCTGTTGTTTAAGATACGCTATCAGCTCTTGCACCGATCGGTCTAGGGTATTTTTACTGGTATCTAGGGTTATTTCAGGTGAATTAGGTATTTGGTAGTCTGAATCTATACCTGTGAAGTGTTTTATTTCACCAGCGCGGGCTTTTTTGTATAAGCCTTTAGGGTCGCGATTTTCACACACGTCTAAAGGCGTGTCTAAAAATACTTCTATAAATTCACCGTCATCAACTAAGTTCCTGACCATATCGCGTTCAGCGCGAAAAGGTGAAATAAATGCGGTGAGTACCAAAATACCTGCATCAACCATGAGTTTGGCGGTTTCCCCTACGCGACGGATATTCTCAATGCGGTCTTCGTCACTAAAGCCTAAGTCTTTACATAAACCGTGGCGTACGTTGTCACCATCAAGTAGATAAGTATGAATACCTTGTTGATTTAGTGCGCTTTCAAGGGCGTTTGCCACGGTGCTTTTGCCTGAACCTGAAAACCCTGTAAACCATAAAATAGCAGGCTTATGGCTTTTGTGTTCGCTACGTTGTGTTTTGGTAATTGCGTAATTATGCCAAACAATATTCTCATCCATTTGCTATGCCTCTTTTCGTGGTGCGCTGGTTTAAAATGGAAACACCAGCGGGATCAGGGTTAATACCGTTATTGAATAAATAATTGAAAGCGGTAATCCCATTAATACATAATCTTTTAAACGATAGTTACCGGCGCTGTAAACCATTAGGTTAGTTTGATAACCAAATGGTGATATAAAACTGGCTGATGCGCCAAAGGCAACCGCCATAATAAACGGCAGCGGGTCAACATTAAAGCCAATAGCCAATGCATATGCGACAGGGAATGATAATGCAGCTGCGGCGTTATTCGTGATTAGTTCGGTAAATAATACTGTCATCACAAAAATCGCGATAAAAGCGCCGTACGGGCCAAAATCCCCGAGTACATAAAACAGCGCTGACGATATTTCGCCAGCAAGGCCTGTTCCTATCATTAACTTAGCAAGACCAATGGCGCTGCCAACAACTGCGAGTAATTCGATTGGGAAACGACGTTTTACTTCACTGAGTTTTATAGTGCCGGTGAGCATTAAGCCGATTAATAAAACGAGTAAACCTTTTACCAGTGGCACATAGCCAACAATACTTAAACCGAGTACCACCGCAAAGCTGGCTAATACTAAGTTAGATTGTTTAGGTGCTAAATGAGTTTGTAAATCAAGCCCGGAGATATACACAAACTCACGCTTTAAATTAGGTAAGGTATAAAAGTCTTTACCTGGGGCAAGGATCAGTGAATCACCTGCTTGTAGTTTTACTTTACCAAGGCCGCCTTGCAAGCGGTCGTGACCACGGCGAATAGCAATCACTGCGGCATGAAACTGTTCACGAAAACGTACTTCTTTAACCGTTTTGCCTATAAACTTTGATGATTGACTAACGACTACTTCAACAAGGTGTTCTACGTCTTTTTCATGTTTGTCATGGACTACTTTTAGACCGTCAAAGCGAGTTAATAGCGGGACTGATTTTATATCGCCAACAAATAGTAGTACATCGCCTGCTTTAATAACTTGTTGAGGCGTGACGGCGCAAATACGTTTATCGCCGCGGATAATTTCAGCGAGGAATAAGTCTTTTAATTCACGTAGGCCGTTTTCTTCTACGCTTTTACCAATTAGCTTTGAGCCTTCTTCTATTTTACCTTCGAGGTAAAAGGGCACCACTTCTTGGTCATTTTTGCCGTTGTCAGGCAGGTATTTTAGCATTACTAAAATAGTGATAAGGCCAACACTTAACGCGCCTAAGCCGACTAAGGTAAAGTCGAAAAAGCCCAGTGGTGCCATGCCAGCATCAACGGCAAAGCCATTGACGATTAAATTTGTTGAGGTGCCAATTAAGGTGATTGTGCCACCTAAAATAGCGGTATACGACAGCGGGAGTAGCAGCTTTGAAGGTGAATGTGTTGGGCTGTCTTTAATTGCGGTGATAAGCGACGCTACCACGGCGGTATTATTCGTAAATGAGGATAAAAAGGCGGTTGAAAGGCCAAGTTTAGTAACTGAGCTGGTTAAACTTCCTTTTGATAATGACTGGGCAAGCTTTTGTACGAGTGTGGTTTTTTCTACCGCAATCGATACTAACACTAATAACACAAGGGTGATCAGTGATGGGTTAGCGTAGTTAATAAGCATATCTTCAAGTTCAATTAAACCGCCAAGATAGGCAATACCAATACCACTGACAAAAAGCCATGCTGGCTTTAGTCGCGTGCCAAAAAGGCACCCGACTAAAGTGAGCATAATGCCTGTTAATACTAGCTGTTGATACATGCTTTATATATCCTTAACAGGCGAAGTTGATTATTTAAGCTTTGAGATATCAAGCGCTTGCCAATGTGGGAAGTGCTTGCGTACTAAAGTGTTAAACTCAACTTCAAAATCACTAAAGTTACCGCTCTGTTCTTGGCTAGTTAGAACTTGCTCAACCATGCCCGCTGCAACTGTTAGGTTAGATAGGCGATCAATTAAGATAAATGCACCGGTTTCATGATTGTTGTGATAAGTATCAGCCAAAATAGTTTCGGTCAATTCTAAGGTTACAATCGCGATTTCGTTAAGCTGTAAGCTATCCGCGCTGCCGTGTTCAAGCGTGTTAACATCAATGGTGTGATCAATCTTTTTCACGATGGCTGAGGTGTTTTTACTGCCCAACTTAAAGTTATAGCTTTTACCTAAAACCAGGGGGGCTTCATGCATCCATACCAATTTCGCTTGTACTTGGTTAGTCACTGTAGCGGTTGACTCAGCTGGGACGATAACATCGCCACGGCTAATATCAATTTCGGTGTTAAGCGTTATAGTAATTGCTTGGCCTGCTTGTGCGGTATCTAAGTTACCGTCAAACGTTACTAGTTCTTTAATGCTTGATGTTTTACCCGATGGCAAAACTTTTATAGCATCTCCAACGCTTAACTTGCCCGAGGTTAATGTACCTTGGAAACCACGGAAGTTAAGGTTAGGACGTACTACATATTGGACAGGAAAACGCGCTTCAAAGCCTGTATCTGTTTCAGCTGCTGGTGAGTCTTCTAGCAGCTCTAGCAACGGCTTATCGGTGTAATACGGTGTATGTGCTGAACGAGTTACTACGTTGTCGCCTTTAAGTGCTGACATAGGCACAAACTTAATGTTTGATACATTAAGTTGCTCAGCAAAGTGCAAGTACTCGGCTTTAATACGCTCATAAACGGTTTCGTCAAAATCAACGATATCCATTTTATTCACGGCAACCACAAACTGTTTAATGCCCAGTGAATCACAAATGAAGCTATGACGTTTAGTTTGTACTTGTACACCGTAACGCGCATCAACAAGAATAATGGCTACATCACTAGTTGACGCACCCGTTACCATGTTACGTGTGTATTGCTCGTGTCCAGGGGTATCAGCAATGATGAATTTGCGCTTTGCTGTTGAAAAATAACGGTAAGCAACATCTATGGTGATGCCTTGCTCACGTTCAGCTTGTAGACCATCAACTAAAAGAGCTAAATCAAGCTCTTCGCCTGCGTTACCTACTTTTTCGTTATCTTTATGAAGGGCGGCTAGCTGATCTTCATAAATTTGGTGGCTATCATGCAGTAGGCGGCCAATCAGGGTTGATTTGCCGTCATCTACGCTACCACAGGTCAGCATACGTAATAGGCTTTTATCTTGCTGGCGAGCAAGGTAGGCATCGATGCCTATTTCTTTTACTTCATTAATTGTGTCGTTATTTTGATTAGACATTAGAAATAGCCCTCACGTTTTTTCTTCTCCATTGAACCTGCTGAATCATGGTCAATTACACGACCTTCACGCTCTGATGAAGTCGATAACAGCATTTCTTCGATAATTTCGGTTAAAGTACTGGCCGTAGATTCCACGGCACCTGTAAGTGGGTAACAACCTAAAGTACGAAAACGTACAGATTTCATCATCGGTACTTCGCCATCAGCAAGCGGCATACGTTCATCGTCAACCATAATCAGCGTACCGTCACGGTCAACAACTGGACGCTCTTTTGCTAGGTACAATGGCACCATATCAATGTTTTCTTGGTAGATGTATTGCCAAATATCAAGTTCGGTCCAATTAGACAGCGGGAATACACGAATGCTTTCGCCCGGGTTTACCTGGCTGTTATAGGTATTCCAAAGCTCTGGACGCTGGTTTTTAGGATCCCATCTATGGTGTTTATCACGAAACGAGTAAACACGCTCTTTTGCGCGAGATTTCTCTTCATCGCGGCGGGCACCACCAAAAGCAGCATCAAAACCATACTTATCAAGTGCTTGCTTTAAGCCTTGAGTTTTCATTATGTCAGTGTGCTTACCTGAGCCATGTGTAAATGGCCCAACGCCCATTGCCAGGCCTTCAGGGTTTTTATGGACGATTAAGTCAAAGCCATACTCTTTTGACAAACGGTCACGAAACTCAATCATCTCTTTAAACTTCCAGTCGGTATCAACGTGCAGAAGTGGAAACGGAATTTTACCTGGGTAAAACGCTTTACGAGCAAGGTGCAATAGCACGGAAGAGTCTTTACCGATAGAGTAAAGCATTACTGGGTTTTCAAACTCAGCAGCCACTTCGCGCATGATTTTTATACTTTCAGCTTCTAATTGCTGAAGGTGAGTTAAAGCCATTGTTAGTCGTCCTACTAAAATGATTAAAAGTTAAAATATTTAAATAATTTGAAGCTTATGCAACATCTGTTAGCGGTTGAGCAAAGCTGCTGGTTTGCGCTTTTGTGCCAAACCAATGAAGTTGCTCATGTAATGATGCAACTTCACCAATAATTAATAATGCCGGTGAAATAATGCTATGGCGTTCGATTAAATCGGCGAGTTCACCCAACTTCCCGGTAACTACACGTTGATTTTTGCGTGTGCCGTTTTCAATAATAGCCACGGGAGTATCTGCGCCGCGGCCATGTTTTAATAACTGAGCTTGAATATGTGGGGACTTAATGACACCCATATAAATTGCTAATGTTTGATGTGGTTTAGCAAGCGATTGCCAATCTAATTCTTGGCCATCTTTTTTACAGTGACCAGTTACAAACTGAATTGATTGCGCGTGATCTCGGTGCGTTAGCGGGATCCCCGCATAGGCACTACAACCAGCCGCTGCAGTAATACCTGGAACAATTTGATAGTTCACTTGGTTTGCGGCTAATACTTGTACTTCTTCGCCACCACGACCATAAATGAATGGATCGCCACCTTTAATTCGACACACTTTTTTACCTTGCTTAGCAAGGTCAACAAGCAGTTGATTCGTGTCTTCTTGGGCAACACTATGATCGCCTAAACGTTTACCTACGCAGATTAAATCTGCATCACGACGTACAAGCTCCATTATTTCATCAGACACTAGGTAGTCATAAACGACCACATCAGCTTGTTGCATTAATTGTAGTGCTTTCAATGTTAGCAACTCAGGATCGCCTGGACCTGCACCTATGACATATACTTCGCCTTCAGGTGCTAGTTTTATATTAAGTAACTGCTCAAGTTGGGAAGCAGCTGCTGCTGTATCACCACTTTGTACTTTACTTACAACCGATGAATCAAATACGCCCTCCCAAAATTGACGGCGATCAGCAAAACTTGTAAAACGTTGTTTTACTTTGTCACGAAAACTACCAACCAAAGTTGCTAATGGGCCTATATGCTGTGGAATTAGCGTTTCGAGTTTTTCACGTAAGCGACGTGCTAAGACTGGCGCTGTGCCAGCGCTGGAAATGGCAATAGTGATCGGATCACGATCAACAATTGAAGGAAAAATAAAGGTACACTTAGGTTGATCATCCACCACGTTAACAAATACATTTCGTGCATTAGCCAACTCGAAAACATCATTATTGACAGCATCTTTATCTGTTGCTGCAATTACGAGCATTTTGCCATCAAGGTGCGATTCATCAAAATAAGCATCAATTAGCGTGACTTCGTTATTATGCGCATGTTCTTTTAACTCATCACAAAACCAAGGTGCTACTAAGGTTACATTTGCGCGTGCTTTTAAAAACGCGCGACATTTGCGTAATGCGACCTCTCCACCACCAACGACCAGTACAGGCTTGTTGTCTAGCTTGGTAAAGATAGGTAAATATTGCATCGTGTAACCCCTTGGAAAAATAACAGCATATAAATGCGTCTTCAGAAGCGCAGAATATAGCGCCCCAAGCTAAGTAAAAAATAATTAAAACCCAGTTTATATAACTAAATGTTATATAGGGTGGGCTTATTTGGCTTAAGGCTTAGTTAACAAGGGATTGAGCGCAGTTGCAATGTTTATCACTCAGTTTGAATAGCTTATAGTGTTTGGTTATGAGCTATAGCGAGAATGCTAAATTTTGATACTATGCGTATTCCAAAAAGCGGTATATGAATATTTAGGCGCAATTTATGACAACTAAATTAGTAGATGCGGCATTAGCCGTGCAATTAATGGATTTAACGAGTTTAAATAGTAATGATAGCACGGCGGCAATACAGGCCTTGGTGGCTAGTATTAAGCCCAACCTAGGTATTCCGGCAGCAGTGTGTGTTTATAGTGAGTTTGTTGATGACGCCAAGCTTGCTTTAGCTGAGCGCGAGCTTAGTTATGTAAAAGTCGCCACAGTAACTAACTTTCCCTCAGGCAACAGTGAGCTAAGTGAAGTAATTAATGAAACATTAATCGCAATAGAGCGTGGCGCAGATGAAATTGATTTGGTGTTACCGTATCAAGCTTTAATCGCGGGGGACGAAGCCACAGCGCTAGAATATGTGCGTGCCAGTAAAGAGTGTTGTCCTGAACACGTAAAATTAAAAGTAATTATAGAATCCGGCGAACTAAAAACAGCGCAGTTGATAACACTGGCGACAGAAATAGCAATTGCCGGTGGTGCTGACTTTGTTAAAACCAGCACCGGCAAAGTTGCAGTTAACGCTACGCTTGAAGCGGCTGAAATTATTTTACGGACGATTAAAATGTCAGGAAAGGCAGTCGGCTTTAAAGCCGCTGGAGGCGTTAAAACTGTTGTTGATGCAAGTAACTATTTGCAACTAGGTTTAAATATCATGGGGAAGGAGTATGTAAACACCTCAACATTTAGATTTGGTGCATCAGGACTGTTAATAGATGTGTATGACATCTTGAAAAGTAAAGCCTAATAGATATAACTTACCGCTTTGGTAGGCTCAGTTTCGCCATTTTACAATCAAGAGGTTAATTAACCGCTAAGATTTTATAATATGAGTATCTTTTACACTTGTGTTAATGAATTGCGTAAGTATAATAGGCATCCACTTTGCAGGGGCGTAGTTCCAATTGGTAGAACAGCGGTCTCCAAAACCGATGGTTGGGAGTTCGAGTCTCTCCGCCCCTGCCATTTCATCCTTTTTGAGGGTGAAGTCTGAGATTAAAAATCGGTTTAAATAAGTCTGTTTTTAAGTTTAGATTTTAATGGATTAGCCTTTCCTTTGTGTAAGGTTGTTGTGTCTGTAGTTAAGGTAATAATATTATGAGCACGAATGTAGAAACACCATCGAGTGCGATGGATTCAGTAAAGTGGCTTGTGGCAATTGCGCTACTTGCAGGCGCAGTAGTTGGTAATCACATGTACGCAGATGCATCTGCTCTATACCGTGCAATTGGTGTAGTGTTTGCGGTTGCGGCAGGTTTAGGTATTGCTTCACTCACTGGTAAAGGGCAAGCATTTCTTGCTTTTGCCAAAGAAGCACGTATCGAAGTACGTAAAGTAGTATGGCCAACGCGTCAAGAAACTACCCATACGACATTTATTGTAATGGTTGCAACTGTGATTATGGCACTTATCCTTTGGGGATTAGATGGCGTATTATTCCGCGCAGTAGGCTTTTTAACTGGATTGGAGATCTGATCCCATGTCGGATGAGAAGAAAGAGATTAAACTACGTTGGTACGTAGTACAGGCTTTCTCAGGTTACGAGAAGCGTGTAGCACAAACTATTTTAGAGCATATTAAAATCGAAGGTCTTGAAGAGAGCTTTGGTGAAGTATTAGTACCAACTGAAGAAGTTGTTGAGATGCGCGCAGGTCAAAAGCGCAAGTCTGAGCGTAAATTCTTCCCAGGTTATGTACTTATACAAATGGATATGAATGACGCAAGCTGGCACTTAGTAAATAGCACTGCACGCGTAATGGGCTTTATTGGTGGTACGTCTGATCGTCCAGCACCAATTAGCACGAAAGAAGCAGATCGTATTCTTAACCGTCTACAAGAAAATGCAGAAGCACCTAAACCTGCTACATTATTTGAACCAGGTGAAGTGGTACGCGTTGTTGATGGCCCGTTTGCTGACTTTAGTGGTGTAGTAGAAGCAGTTGACTATGAAAAGAGCCGCGTAAAAGTATCGGTACTTATCTTTGGTCGTTCTACGCCAGTTGATCTTGAATTTGGTCAAGTTGAGCAAGATAAATAATAAAATTAGATAGTTTATGCTAAGTAATTTATTACTCAGCATAAGACTTGATAAAGGCCGCTGATTAACTTATAATCAGCGGCCTTTTTGTATTCAATGATAGAGTTTCTTGATTTGATTATAAAAAGTGAGAAACCAATTTTTAAACTGGGAAGCCGCTAGAGTACGCGTCCTCGCGCGCACAAGGCTAAGACCCACCTAATGAGGTATTTATAATGGCTAAAAAAGTTGAAGCTCTAATCAAGCTACAAGTTGCTGCTGGTATGGCTAATCCTAGTCCTCCAGTAGGTCCAGCACTAGGTCAACACGGTGTAAACATCATGGAATTCTGTAAAGCGTTTAACGCACGTACAGAATCTATCGAAAAAGGCGCTCCAGTTCCTGTAGTGATCTCTGTTTACGGCGACCGTTCATTTACGTTCGACATGAAAACGCCACCGGCTGCTTACTTACTTAAGAAAGCTGCAGGTATCAAATCTGGTTCAGGCCGTCCTAACACTGAAAAAGTAGGCACAGTAACTCGTGCTCAACTTGAAGAAATCGTTGAGACAAAGAAACCTGACCTTACAGCTTCTGATTTAGAAGCTGCGGTTCGCACTATCGCAGGTTCTGCGCGTGCGATGGGCTTGAACGTAGAGGACTAAGAAATGGCTAAATTAACTAAACGTATGCGTACTATCCGCGAAAAAGTGGAAGTAACTAAAGATTACGAAATCAACGAAGCTGTTGCTCTTTTACAAGAGTTAGCGACTGCTAAATTCGTAGAAAGTGTTGACGTTGCCGTTAACCTTGGTATTGATGCTCGTAAATCTGATCAAAACGTTCGTGGCGCAACTGTACTACCTAACGGTACTGGTCGTGATGTTCGTGTTGCTGTATTCACACAAGGCGCTAACGCAGAAGCTGCGAAAGAAGCTGGTGCTGAATTAGTGGGCATGGAAGATCTTGCTGAACTAGTTAAGAAAGGCGAGATGAACTTTGACGTTGTAGTTGCATCACCAGACGCTATGCGTGTTGTTGGTCAACTAGGTCAAATCTTAGGCCCACGTGGTCTAATGCCAAACCCTAAAACTGGTACTGTAACACCTAACGTTGCAGAAGCAGTTAAAAATGCTAAAGCTGGTCAAGTGCGTTACCGCAATGACAAAAATGGTATCATCCATACTACTATTGGTAAGGTTGATTTCACAGTTGAGCAACTTCAACAAAACCTTGAGTCGCTAATTGTTGCGCTTAAGAAGGCTAAGCCTTCACAAGCAAAAGGTGTTTACATTAAGAAAGTAACCATCTCTACAACAATGGGCGCAGGTGTTTCTGTTGACCAAAGCACTTTAACAACAACTGTTGTTTAATTGAGTGTTTACATGGCGTGAAATTTGTACTATAATTTTGCGCCATTTTGCTGATTAATTCGTTTGTTAGCAAAGTAAATAATTCGGGTTGAAGTCCATAATTTCGGTGAGCCTTCGGGTAAAGCGATAAATTGGGCTTCCGTCCAAGACCGTAGGTGGCTTCGGCCTTAATATTCACCTACGTAGACGGTGTGAATCCCCAGATAGATTTTTCCTAATCCTTCTGGCTCTCGCCGTAAAAAGCATCTCTATCTTGTTTGATAGGGAAGAGTAGAACAGGGAAACCGAGTGTCGGTGACCCCATTAAACCAGGAGTAACACCCATGGCTTTAAATCTTCAAGGCAAAAAAGCAATTGTTGCTGAAGTCAACGAAGCAGCCAATGGTGCTCTATCTGCAGTTGTTGCAGATTCTCGTGGTGTAACAGTAGGTGCAATTACTGCCCTTCGTAAAGAAGCTCGTGAAGCGGGTGTTTGGATGAAAGTTGTCCGTAACACTCTTGCAAAACGTGCTCTTGAAGGAACAGATTTTGAGTGCCTTTCTGATTCATTCGTTGGTCCAAGCTTAATCGCTTTCTCATCAGAGCACCCTGGTGCTGCTGCGCGTATCTTTTCAGATTTCGCGAAAAAGAATGAGAAATTTGAGCTTAAAACGGCCGCTTTTGAAGGAAATGTTGTTGATGCAGCAATGCTTGCGACATTACCTACATACGATGAAGCTGTTGCACGCTTAATGAGCGCTATGAAAGAAGCGTCTGCTGGCAAATTGTGTAAAACAATTGAAGCAGTACGTGTACAGAAAGAAGAGCAAGCTGCTTAATTTTAAGCTGTTTAATCACTTTCGGTGTAAAATTTTTTTGGACTTAAAGTCCGTTAATTATTAGGAAATTTGTAATGTCTGTAACTAAAGACCAAATCCTTGACGCAATTGCTGAAATGTCAGTAATGGACGTTGTTGCTCTTATCGAAGCAATGGAAGAAAAATTCGGCGTAACTGCTGCAGCTGCAATGGTAGCTGGTCCAGCTGCTGAAGCTGCTGAAGAGAAAACTGAATTTGACGTAATCCTTACTGGCGCTGGCGCTAATAAAGTTGCGGCAATCAAAGCTGTACGTAGCGCAACTGGCCTAGGCCTTAAAGAAGCGAAAGCGCTTGTTGAAGCTGCTCCAACTCCAGTTAAAGAAGCTATCTCTAAGGAAGAAGCAGAAGCACTTGCTAAAGACCTTACAGAAGCTGGTGCTGAAGTTGAGGTTAAGTAATTTAGCTTTTGCTAAGTTCGCTGCCTGAGAAATCAGGCAAGGGCTGGTGATTATTTAATCACCGGCCTTTTTGCGCTATAGAGCGATGTATTCCTATAGCTCAAATAAAATCTAATTTTTTCTTTACTTTCAACGCTTTATAGTTTGCTAGTGTTAAAGTGAGAGTCTATTAGAACAACAATTAAATGTTGTACAATCTTGGCTTAGATGCCAGTTAAGTCTGTTCTTACAAGAACAGGTCGGGTCAAAGATCAGCAAGCTGAGGAACCCCATGGCTTACTCTTATTCTGAAAAGAAACGTATCCGTAAGGATTTTGGTAAACGTCCACAAGTTTTGGATATACCTTTCTTACTGTCAACACAGTTAGAATCGTTTAAAAAATTCTTAGTGCCGGACGCTGATGGCGATCATGGTTTGGAAGCTGCCTTCCGTTCTGTGTTTCCAATCAAAAGCTACTCGGGAAATTCTGAGCTTCAATACGTAAGTTATCGTATTGGTGAGCCAGTTTTCGATGTAAAAGAATGTCAAATTCGCGGTGTGACTTATTCTGCTCCACTTCGCGTAAAATTGCGTCTTGTGGTGATGGATAAAGAAGCGCCAGGCACAGTTAAAGACATTAAAGAGCAAGAAGTTTACATGGGCGAAATTCCGCTCATGACCGATACCGGTACTTTTGTAATCAATGGTACAGAGCGTGTTATCGTTTCTCAGCTACACCGTAGCCCTGGTGTATTCTTTGATAACGACCGCGGTAAAACTCACTCATCGGGTAAAGTGCTTTATAACGCACGTGTTATCCCTTACCGTGGTTCATGGTTAGACTTTGAGTTTGATGCAAAAGATAACTTATATGTACGTATTGACCGTCGTCGTAAATTACCGGCGTCTATCATCCTACGTGCACTTGAGTACTCGAGTGAAGAAATCTTAGATATCTTCTTCGATACCACTGCGTTTGAAGTAACTGACGGTAAAGTTCTAATGGAACTTGTACCTTCACGTTTACGTGGTGAAACCGCTGCCTTTGACATAAAAAGCGAAGATGGTGAAGTGTTCGTTGAATCTGGCCGTCGTGTAACTGCGCGCCATATCAAGAGCATCGAGAAAAAAGGCATTAGCCAACTAGAAGTGCCACATGAGTACATCATTGGTCGTGTAATTGCGCGAAACTACGTTGATGAGTCAACGGGTGAAGTTATCGCAAATGCGAATGATGAATTAACTCTTGAGCTTATGGCTGAGTTGGTTAAAGCAGGTCACACTAAAATTGATACTCTATATATCAATGAAGTTGACAGCGGTGCATATATTTCTAACACGTTACGCATTGATTCAAGCAGTAGCCGCTTAGAAGCACTAGTAGAAATTTATCGCATGATGCGCCCAGGCGAGCCACCGACGAAAGACGCGGCTGAAGCCTTATTTGAGAACTTATTCTTCTCAGAAGAACGTTATGACTTATCAACAGTAGGTCGTATGAAGTTCAATAGCCGTGTTGGTTATGATACAGACACAGGCCCTGGTACATTAAGCAAAGAAGACATCGTGTCTGTTATGAAGGTGCTAATAGCTATTCGTAATGGTCAAGGCGATGTTGATGATATCGATCACTTAGGCAACCGTCGTATTCGTAGTGTTGGCGAAATGGCTGAGAATCAATTCCGTGTAGGTCTAGTACGTGTAGAACGTGCTGTACGTGAGCGTTTAAGCTTAGGTGACCTTGACGCGATCATGCCACAAGATCTTATTAACGCTAAGCCTATTTCGGCAGCGGTAAAAGAGTTCTTTGGTTCGTCTCAGTTATCACAGTTCATGGACCAAAATAACCCGCTATCAGAAGTAACGCATAAACGTCGTATTTCTGCATTAGGTCCGGGTGGTTTGACTCGTGAGCGCGCAGGCTTTGAAGTACGTGACGTTCACGTAACTCACTATGGTCGCGTATGTCCAATCGAGACTCCTGAGGGTCCAAACATCGGTCTAATTAACTCACTATCTACGTACGCACGTACGAATGATTATGGTTTCTTAGAAACACCATACCGCAAAGTGGTAGACGGTGTTGTAACTGATGAAGTTGATTACCTATCAGCCATTGAAGAAGGTCAGTTTGTTATCGCACAGGCGAACTCAAACTTAACTGAAACCAATGAGTTTGTAGATGAACTAATTCCATGTCGTCACAAAGGTGAATCAACCTTTATGGGTCGTATGGATCAGCAATATATGGATGTATCACCACAACAGGTGATCTCTGTAGCGGCCGCACTTATCCCGTTCTTAGAACATGATGATGCTAACCGTGCATTGATGGGTTCAAACATGCAACGTCAAGCAGTACCAACATTGAAAGCGGATAAGCCGTTAGTAGGTACTGGTATTGAGTTAACACTAGCGAAAGATTCTGGTGTAACGATCGTTGCTAAACGTGGTGGTGAAGTAATGTATGCTGACGCAAGTCGCATCGTTGTTAATGTACATGAAGAAGAACGCATCCCTGGTGAAGCGGGTATCGACATCTACAACTTAACCAAATACACACGTTCAAACCAAAATACATGTATTAACCAAAAACCGACTTGTATGGTTGGTGAACCGGTTACTCGTGGTGATGTGTTAGCAGATGGTCCTTCGACTGACTTAGGCGACTTAGCCCTTGGTCAAAACCTTCGCGTGGCATTCATGCCATGGAACGGTTATAACTTCGAGGATTCAATCCTACTATCAGAGCGCGTAGTTGAAGAAGATCGTCTAACGACTATCCATATTCAAGAACTACAGTGTATCGCCCGTGATACTAAGTTAGGTCCAGAAGAGATCACAGCAGATATCCCGAATGTGGGTGAGTCTGCACTAGGCAAGCTTGATGAATCAGGCGTTGTTTATATCGGTGCTGAAGTTAAAGGCGGCGATATCCTAGTAGGTAAAGTGACTCCGAAAGGCGAAACGCAATTAACGCCTGAAGAGAAGCTTCTACGAGCTATCTTTGGTGAGAAAGCGTCTGACGTTAAAGACAGCTCATTACGTGTACCAAACTCTGTAACAGGTACTGTAATTGACGTGCAAGTTTTCACCCGTGATGGTGTTGAAAAAGACAAGCGCGCGCTAGAAGTTGAAGAAATGCAACTTCGTGATGCGAAAAAAGACTTTAATGAAGAATTCCGTATTCTTGAAGCAGGCGTGTTAGATCGTGCTCGTAAGTTACTTATTGCAGCCGGTCAAGACGAAGACAGATTAGCGTCACTTAATGCTGAAAAACTACTTACTCAAAGCCTTGCTGAAGAAGACAAGCAAGCTGAACTTGAGCAATTAGCAGCCCAGTACGATGAGCTTAAAGCTGAATACGATAAGAAGTTTGAAAACAAACGTCGTAAAATTACCCAAGGTGATGACTTAGCACCAGGCGTACTTAAGATTGTTAAAGTATACCTTGCTGTTAGACGTCGTATCCAACCGGGTGACAAAATGGCGGGTCGTCATGGTAACAAAGGTGTTATCTCGACTATCGTACCAGTAGAAGATATGCCATACGATGACAAAGGTCGTACGGTAGATATCGTATTGAATCCACTAGGTGTACCATCGCGAATGAACATCGGTCAGATCCTTGAAACACATATGGGTCTAGCTGCGCGTGGTATTGGTGAGCGCATTGAAGAAATGATGAAAGAACAACGTGAGCTTCATGAGCTACGTGACTTCATCAAGCAAGCTTACGAAATTGGTGAATCTCGCCAAGTTGTAGACATTGCTAGCTTCTCTGATGACGAAATTCGTCGTCTAGCTGTAAACTTAAAAGGTGGTTTACCGATTGCAACTCCTGCATTTGATGGCGCGAAAGAAAGCGAAATCAAAGACATGTTAGAGCTAGGTGGATACCCACGAAGTGGTCAGGTTACACTTTATGATGGCCGTACTGGCGATCAGTTTGAACGTCAAGTAACCGTTGGTTACATGTACATGCTGAAACTGAATCACTTAGTTGATGATAAGATGCATGCACGTTCTACTGGTTCTTACAGCCTTGTTACTCAGCAGCCGCTGGGTGGTAAAGCACAGTTCGGTGGCCAGCGTTTCGGTGAGATGGAAGTATGGGCACTTGAAGCTTACGGTGCTGCTTACACTCTACAAGAAATGCTAACAGTGAAATCGGATGACGTGAACGGTCGTACTAAGATGTATAAAAACATCGTTGATGGTAACCATAAAATGGAACCAGGTATGCCAGAATCGTTCAACGTATTGTTGAAAGAAATCCGCTCACTGGGTATCAACATCGAGTTGGAAGAAAATTAAGCCAATTAGATGCTGTAGCTAACGCTGCAGCATCTGTTACGGCCGAATAGAATGTAGGGACGAAATCATCCGTCCTCAAGATTAACTCCGACAGGAGAGCTAAGGTGAAAGACTTACTTAAGTTTCTGAAGCAACAAAATAAGACCGAAGAATTCGATGCAATTCGCATTGGTCTTGCTTCACCAGACATGGTTCGTTCATGGTCATACGGTGAAGTAAAGAAACCTGAGACTATTAACTACCGTACTTTCAAGCCTGAGCGCGATGGCTTATTCTGTGCCCGTATTTTCGGCCCAGTGAAAGATTATGAATGCTTATGTGGTAAATATAAGCGTCTTAAACACCGTGGTGTGATCTGTGAAAAGTGTGGCGTTGAAGTAACACTCACTAAAGTGCGTCGTGATCGTATGGGTCATATCGACCTTGCGAGCCCAGTTGCACATATATGGTTTTTAAAATCATTACCGTCACGTATCGGCTTAATGCTAGATATGACACTTCGTGATATTGAACGTGTTCTTTACTTCGAATCATTCGTAGTAACTGAGCCTGGTATGACAACGCTTGAGCGTAGTCAATTACTTGGTGAAGAAGAATACCTTGATGCACTTGAAGAGCATGGCGATGAGTTTGAAGCTAAGATGGGTGCTGAAGCAGTTTTAGACTTGCTTCGTGAACTCGATCTTGCACAATTAATTGCTGAAATGCGTGAAGAGTTACCAACTATTAACTCTGAAACCAAGCGTAAGAAGATCACTAAACGTCTTAAATTAATGGAATCGTTCCACCAATCAGGTAATAACCCTGAGTGGATGATCATGACAGTACTTCCAGTATTGCCACCTGATCTACGTCCATTAGTACCACTAGATGGTGGCCGTTTTGCGACTTCAGATCTAAATGACCTTTACCGTCGTGTTATTAACCGTAATAACCGTCTTAAGCGTCTATTAGATTTAGCAGCACCAGACATTATCGTACGCAACGAAAAACGTATGTTACAAGAAGCGGTTGATGCGCTACTTGATAACGGTCGTCGTGGTCGTGCAATTACAGGTTCTAACAAGCGCCCGCTTAAATCTCTTGCTGATATGATCAAGGGTAAGCAAGGTCGTTTCCGTCAGAACTTACTTGGTAAGCGTGTAGATTATTCAGGCCGTTCTGTAATCACAGTGGGTCCTACACTTAAGCTTCACCAATGTGGTCTTCCTAAGAAGATGGCACTTGAGTTATTTAAACCATTCATCTATGGCAAATTAGAGCGTCGCGGCATGGCTACGACGATCAAAGCTGCTAAGAAGATGGTTGAACGTGAAGTTCCGGAAGTATGGGATGTACTAGACGAAGTAATTCGTGAACATCCAGTATTACTTAACCGTGCACCAACACTTCACCGTTTGGGTATCCAAGCGTTTGAGCCTGTGCTTATCGAAGGTAAAGCAATCCATTTGCACCCATTAGTATGTGCGGCGTACAACGCCGATTTCGATGGTGACCAAATGGCGGTACACGTACCGCTAACGATTGAAGCACAGCTTGAAGCGCGTGCCCTTATGATGTCGACAAACAACATTCTATCTCCTGCGAATGGTGAGCCAATCATCGTTCCATCACAGGATGTTGTATTGGGTCTTTATTATATGACTCGTGATCGCATCAACGCCAAAGGCGAAGGCGCAATCTTTAAAGATCCAAAAGAAGCAGAAAAAGCATACCGTAGTGGTAATGCAGACCTTCACGCAATCGTGAAAGTGCGTATTAGCCAATCAGTTAAAAACGAAAATGGTGTAGTAGAAGATACTATTACTGTTATCGAAACAACTGTTGGCCGTGCAATTTTGTCTCTTATTTTACCAACTGGTATGCCGTTCGCGTCAATTAACCAGCCATTAGGTAAAAAGCAGATTTCTGGCTTATTGAATGAGTGTTACCGTCGTCTAGGTCTAAAAGACACTGTTGTGTTTGCTGACCAAGTTATGTACACCGGTTTCCATTATGCAATGAAGTCTGGTGTTTCTATCGGTATTGATGACTTAGTTATCCCACCGGTTAAAGCACAAATCATTGAAGCAGCAGAAGCTGAAGTTACTGAAATCAACCAACAATTCCAATCAGGTCTTGTAACGGCTGGTGAGAAGTACAATAAAGTTATCGATATTTGGTCACGTGTAAATGAAAATCTATCGCGTGAGATGATGTCTAACTTGTCGAAAGACACAGTGATTAATGCAAAAGGTGAAGAAGTAGAGCAAGCATCATTTAACTCTGTGTTTATGATGGCCGACTCAGGTGCTCGTGGTAGTGCTGCTCAGATCCGTCAGCTGGCGGGTATGCGTGGTCTAATGGCACGTCCAGATGGTTCAATCATCGAGACGCCAATCACCGCTAACTTCCGTGAAGGTCTAAACGTACTTCAGTACTTCATCTCAACGCATGGTGCGCGTAAAGGTCTTGCCGATACAGCACTTAAAACAGCGAACTCGGGTTACCTAACGCGTCGTCTAGTAGACGTTGCACAAGATTTGGTAATCAATGAAGATGACTGTGGCACAGAAGATGGCTTAACAATGAAACCGCTTATTGAAGGTGGTGATGTTGTAGAAGCACTTCGTGAACGTGTTCTAGGTCGTGTTGTTGCTGAAGATATTGTGATCCCAGGTACTAATACTGTACTTGTTGAACGTAATATCATGCTTGATGAAAAACTGTGTGATCTTTTAGAAGAGCATTCAGTTGATGAAGTTCGCGTACGTTCAGTTATCACATGTGATAATGACTTTGGTGTATGTGCTAAGTGTTATGGTCGTGACCTAGCACGTGGTCATATCATCAACGCGGGTGAATCAGTCGGTGTTATCGCGGCTCAATCAATCGGTGAGCCAGGTACACAGCTTACGATGCGTACATTCCACATCGGTGGTGCGGCATCTAGAGCATCTGCTGAGAACAATGTACAAGTTAAAACTAACGGTACATTGAAACTTCACAATGCTAAATATGTATTAAACACTGACGGTAAGATTGTTATTACTTCACGTTCTACGGAAATCACTATCATCGATAGTCATGGCCGTGAGAAAGAGCGTTATAAAGTACCTTATGGTGCAGTATTAACAGTTCAAGATAATGCTGAAGTTCAAGGTAACGACATTGTTGCTACTTGGGACCCGCATAGTCACCCAATCGTTCTTGAGCATAAGTCAAAAGTATCATTCAGTGATATCGATGACTCAAACACTGAAGCACAGACTGATGAACTAACCGGCTTAACCCGTGTAGTTGTTAAAGATCTTGCTAAGTTGAATACAAAAGAACCTAAGCTTATCATCGAAAGTGAAGAGCGCGGCTTGCAAGAAACTCGTCTTCCTTCATTCACTACGATTGAAGTAATTGACGGCGTTACAGCAAACCCAGGTGACGTGTTAGCACGTATCCCGCAGGAAGGTTCGAAAACTCGTGATATCACGGGTGGTCTACCACGCGTAGCCGATTTATTCGAAGCTCGTAAACCGAAAGAACCAGCTATTTTAGCTGAAGTAACCGGTACGATTAGTTTTGGTAAAGAGACTAAAGGTAAGAAGCGTTTAGTTATTACTCCACCAGAAGGTGATCATTACGAAGAAATGATCCCTAAATGGCGTCAACTTAACGTGTTTGAAGGTGAGCAAGTGTCTAAAGGTGAAGTTATCGCCGATGGTCCTGAGTCACCGCATGACATCTTACGCCTACGTGGTGTGACTCATGTTGCTAACTATATCGTTAACGAAGTGCAAGAAGTTTACCGCTTGCAAGGCGTTAAGATCAATGACAAGCACATTGAAACAATTATCCGTCAAATGATACGTAAATGTACCATTACAGACGGTGGTCATAGTGAATTCTTAGCTGGTGAGCAAATCGAAGTGGCGCGCGTTAATATCGCAAACCGTGATCTTGAAGCTCAAGGCAAGTTACCTGCTAAGTTTGAAATCCAGTTAATGGGTATCACTAAAGCATCACTAGCGACAGAATCTTTCATCTCAGCAGCCTCGTTCCAGGAGACAACTCGTGTCCTAACTGAAGCCGCTGTAAATGGTAAGAGCGATGAACTTCGCGGTCTGAAAGAAAACGTAATTGTGGGTCGATTGATCCCAGCCGGTACCGGTTTTGCGTATCATCAAGAACGTATGGCTCGTCGTAAGCAGAGTAAAGTAGTCGTTGAAGAGCAAACAGTAAGTGCAGAAGAGGCAACTCAAGCACTAACAGACGCTTTAAACGCAGATTTATCTGGAAATCAATAAACTGAATCTAATCAATAGATTAGCTTTTAGCAAGGTAGTTATCTACTGCCTTGCTAACGGTTTAGGTTGACAGGTCAATCTTTGCTCATTAAAATTCCGCCACCCATTTACCTGCACGTTTGATACGAGCACGTAAATAAAGGGCGGATTTTTTCATTTTTTCAGTAGTAATTTTAATTTCAGGAGCTATTTAAATGGCAACTATTAACCAGCTAGTGCGTAAGCCACGTCGTAGCAAGGTTACGAAAAGTAACTCAGCTGCGCTTAAAGCGTGTCCGCAAAAGCGCGGTGTATGTACTCGCGTATATACAACTACACCTAAGAAACCAAACTCGGCGTTACGTAAAGTAGCTCGTGTACGTTTAACTAACGGTTTCGAAGTAACTTCATACATTGGTGGTGAAGGTCATAACCTTCAAGAGCATAGTGTAATCCTAATCCGTGGTGGTCGTGTTAAAGATTTACCAGGTGTGCGTTTTCACACTGTTCGTGGTGCACTTGACTGTGCAGGCGTTAGCGACCGTCGTCAAGCTCGTTCTAAATACGGTGCAAAACGCCCTAAAGGCTAATTGTTTTCCGTTAGTAAGGCCAAGCACTAAATATTTTTAATTATTGTTTTGGGTGATTGACTCGAAAGAGCAAACCTGAATAAACCGGAGATACAAAATGCCTAGAAGACGCGTAATAGGTCAACGTAAAATTCTTCCAGATCCTAAGTTCGGATCGGAACTTCTTGCAAAATTCGTTAACATCGTAATGTTAGACGGCAAGAAATCTACTGCTGAAAAAATCGTTTACGGTGCGCTAGATGTGGCTGCTGAGAAATCAGGCAAATCGCACCTTGAAATCTTTGAAACTGCACTTGAAAACATCCGCCCACAGGTTGAGGTTAAATCTCGCCGTGTTGGTGGTTCAACGTATCAAGTACCAGTAGAAGTACGTCCAGTACGTCGCAACGCATTAGGTATGCGTTGGTTAGTAGACGCTGCACGTAAGCGTGGCGAGAAATCTATGGGCTTACGTTTAGCTCAAGAACTTGTTGACGCTTCTGACAACAAAGGCACTGCGGTTAAGAAACGTGAAGACGTTCACCGTATGGCTGAAGCGAATAAAGCATTCGCACATTACCGTTGGTAATCTGTCTTTAACCTTTAAGAGGATTTTATGGCACGTACAACTCCAGTTGAGCTTTATCGTAATATCGGTATTGTTGCTCACGTAGATGCAGGCAAAACCACCACAACAGAACGAGTTCTGTTCTACACAGGTCTTTCACATAAGATCGGTGAAGTACATGATGGCGCTGCAACTATGGATTGGATGGAGCAGGAACAAGAGCGTGGTATCACAATCACTTCTGCTGCTACAACGTGTTTCTGGAAAGGGATGGACGCGCAATTTGACGCCCATCGTATCAATATTATTGATACTCCAGGACACGTGGATTTCACTATTGAAGTAGAGCGTTCTTTACGTGTACTTGATGGTGCGGTAGTTGTGCTTTGTGCTTCATCAGGTGTACAGCCGCAAACTGAGACAGTTTGGCGTCAAGCGAACAAATACGAAGTTCCTAGAATGATCTTCGTAAATAAAATGGATCGCACGGGCGCTGATTTCTTAGCGGTTGTTAGCCAGGTGAAATCTCGTCTTGGAGCAACGCCTGTTCCAATTCAGTTGCCAGTAGGCGCTGAGGACGACTTTAAAGGTGTTATTGACCTTATAAAAATGAAAATGATTAACTGGAATGATGAAGACCAGGGAATGACTTTCGCTTATGAGGCAATACCGGCAGACCTTCAGGAACAAGCTGAAGAATGGCGCTCAAACTTAGTTGAGAGCGCTGCTGAAGCATCTGAAGAACTAATGGATAAGTATTTGGAAGGTGAAGACCTGAGCGAAGCAGAAATTAAAGCTGCTTTGCGTCAGCGTACATTAGCAAACGAAATCGTCCCAGTTACCTGTGGCAGTGCATTTAAAAACAAAGGTGTTCAAGCTGTGCTTGATGGCGTTGTTGAATATATGCCTGCACCAACACAAGTAAAACAAATTCAAGGTATTCTTGAAGATGGTACTGAGGAAGAGCGTCCTGCTAATGACAATGCACCGTTTGCTGCACTTGCTTTTAAGATTGCAACAGACCCGTTCGTTGGTACTTTAACCTTCTTCCGCGTTTACTCTGGTACTGTTAAACAGGGTGATGCGGTTTACAACCCAGTAAAAAGCAAACGTGAGCGCCTTGGCCGTATCGTTCAGATGCATTCAAACTCACGCGAAGAGATCAAAGAAGTCTACGCAGGCGACATCGCGGCGGCTATTGGTCTTAAAGACGTAACAACAGGTGAAACACTGTGTGATCCGAATTCTAAAATTACGCTTGAGCGTATGGAATTCCCTGAACCAGTTATCTCTGTTGCGGTTGAGCCTCGCACAATCGCTGACCAAGATAAGATGGGTATCGCGCTAAGTAAATTAGCGGCAGAAGATCCTTCTTTTCGCGTACAAACTGACGAAGAATCGGGCCAGACTATAATTTCTGGTATGGGTGAACTTCACCTTGATATCATTGTCGACCGTATGAAACGTGAATTCAGTGTTGAATGTAACGTTGGTAAGCCGCAGGTTTCTTACCGTGAAGCTATTCGTTCAACTGTTAAAGTTGAAGGTAAATTCATACGTCAATCAGGTGGACGTGGTCAATATGGGCATGTCTGGCTTAAACTTGAACCGATGGATATTTCGGATGATGAAGCACCAATTTACGAGTTCGTTAACGAAACCGTAGGTGGTTCAGTTCCAAAAGAGTTCATCCCTGCGGTAGACAAAGGCATCCAAGAGCAAATGGCTCAAGGTGTGCTGGCAGGCTACCCATTACTTGGCGTCAAAGCGACTTTATATGATGGTTCATTCCATGATGTAGACTCGAATGAAATGGCATTTAAAATAGCAGGTTCATTGGCAATGAGACAGGGTGCGCTTGATGCAAGCCCAGTACTTTTAGAGCCAATGATGAAGGTTGAAGTACTCACTCCTGAAGCAAACATGGGTGATGTAGTTGGCGACTTAAACCGTCGTCGCGGCATGATCGAAGGCATGGAAGATGCGCTAGGTGGACTAAAATTAGTTAACGCCCAGGTTCCGCTTTCTGAAATGTTTGGTTATGCTACTGATCTACGATCTGCAACACAGGGCCGTGCCTCATACTCTATGGAGTTTTTGAAGTACGCTGAAGCCTCAAAAAATGTTGCAGATAAAATAATTGCAGCTCGCTGTTAAGTAATTTTTAGCTCGGTTTAGTCCAAAATGGACTGGACCTTTAATTTCTTTATAGGAATTTTTTAAGATGGCAAAAGAAAAGTTTGAACGCGTAAAACCGCACGTAAACGTTGGTACAATCGGCCACGTTGACCACGGTAAAACTACACTAACTGCAGCAATCACTAACGTACTTGCAAAAGTATACGGCGGTGTTGCTAAAGATTTCGCATCAATCGATAACGCTCCTGAAGAGCGCGAACGTGGTATCACTATTTCAACGTCTCACGTTGAATATGACACTCCTTCACGTCACTACGCACACGTAGATTGTCCTGGTCACGCCGATTATGTTAAAAACATGATCACTGGTGCTGCTCAAATGGATGGCGCTATCTTAGTAGTTGCAGCGACTGATGGCCCTATGCCACAAACGCGTGAGCACATCCTTCTTTCTCGTCAAGTTGGCGTTCCTTACATCATCGTGTTCATGAACAAATGTGACATGGTTGATGACGAAGAGCTACTTGAACTAGTAGAAATGGAAGTTCGTGAACTTCTTTCAGAATACGATTTCCCAGGTGATGACTTACCTCTAATCGCTGGTTCTGCGCTTAAAGCGTTAGAAGGCGAGAAAGAGTGGGAAGATAAGATCGTTGAGCTTGCAGAAGCACTTGATACTTACATCCCAGAGCCAGAGCGTGACATCGATAAGCCATTCATCATGCCTATCGAAGACGTTTTCTCAATCCAGGGTCGTGGTACTGTTGTAACTGGTCGTGTTGAAGCTGGTATCATCCGCATCAATGACGAAGTAGAAATTGTTGGTATCAATGATACAACTCGTTCTACTTGTACTGGTGTTGAAATGTTCCGTAAGCTTCTTGACGAAGGTCGTGCTGGCGAAAACATCGGCGCACTTCTACGTGGTACTAAGCGTGAAGACGTTGAACGTGGTCAAGTACTAGCTAAGCCTGGTTCAATCAACCCACATACAACATTCACTTCAGAAGTATACGTACTTTCGAAAGATGAAGGTGGTCGTCATACTCCATTCTTCAAAGGTTACCGTCCACAGTTCTACTTCCGTACAACTGACGTAACTGGTGACGTACAGTTACCAGATGGCGTAGAAATGGTAATGCCTGGTGATAACATCAAGATGACTGTAACTCTAATCTCGCCAATCGCGATGGATGAAGGTCTTCGTTTTGCTATCCGTGAAGGTGGCCGTACTGTAGGTGCTGGTGTTGTAGCAACTATCGTAGAGTAATAATTAACGTTTAAGTTAATTATTAGAAAAAGGTCACTTCGGTGACCTTTTTTAATGCCTGAAATTTACGTTATGTGAAGGTGGCGCTATTACTCTACAGTAGGTGCTTTGTAGCAACTACTGTAGAGTAATAGTTAGCCTAGCTAATTAATGCTAAAAAACCCGAGCATAGTCTCGGGTTTTTTAATGTCTGCGATTTACGTCATGTGAAGGTGGCGCTATTACCTTAGACGTAGGCGCTTTGTAGCAACTATCGTAGAGTAATAATTAACTTAAAAGTTAATTATTAGAAAAAGGTCACTTCGGTGGCCTTTTTTAATGCCTGCTATTTGAGCTTTGAGCTTTGAGCTTTGAGCTTTGAGCTTTGAGCTTTGAGCTTTAAGCGGTAAGTTTTAAGTCGCTCGGCGTTAACTTTATTACTGGGGTGCTTGGGTTTAATTTCACAAAATCCGAGGGAGATAAAGCGTTTATACCAATCGTGTTAAGTTAATGACCATTTATAGCGAAAGATAAATACAGTGATAACAAGGCAGAAATTTTGACATGTACTAGTTGTTCTCGGCAATTGCTCCTGCATTGCACTACCTCCTGCATCCATGCAGTCGTACATGAAAAATTACTAACGCATTTAGGGCTTTATTTAGTCCGTTAGAATGGTTAAATATTTAAGCCGATTGGTGTTAGATTGTGATTTATTAAAAAAGAGCACCGCAGTGCTCTTTTTAATATTTAGTAGTTATGTATATGCTTAAAAACCAAGCTGCCAGTTTACGCTGATAACACGTCCAGTTCCTGAGAAGTAACGTGTTGCAGATGGATTTGTTTGACCATAATAGGTTATATAAAACTCATCAGTAAGGTTATCAATACCCACACTAAATGCGCCGAATTGCTCAGTTTGATAGTTAACAGACAAGTCTAGCGTTGTGTAACCATCAAACTCACCGCCGGTATTAAAGTCACGATCGAATAAGGTACTCACTTGCAAGCGACTATCAATATTATTTGACCATTGTTGCTGCCAATAAAAATTTAAACGTGTTGGTGAAATGTTACTGCCGGCTAAATCGCTTTCTACTTTATTATCGCCATCACCATCATATTGACCTTGCGTATCAGCAAAGCTAGTTCCAAATGTAGTGGTGTCATTTAAGTAGTACTGGGCATTAAGCTCGAAGCCTGATATTTCAGTCCGCTCACGTTTTACACTGTAAATACCATCTGCGTTAGGTTGTAAGCGGGCCCCTAATTTAGAGGTCGACTCAAAATAGCTGGCTTTGAAGTTTAATAAATCATTTGAATATTCAAAACCAATTTCACGATTGTCGGAAATAACAGGTTCAAGGTTTAAAAAACTTTCTACAGATAAACCAGGTTGGCTAATGCTACGCAGTACTCGCCCTACATCAGCCATGCTAAAGCCTTCGCTGTAACTGGCGTATAGGCGTAAATCATCAGTAACTTTATAAACCACACCAAGGTTACCCAATAACTCGTTAAAACTAGGGTCACCACCTTCTACAAACTGGCTACCGTATGAGGCTAGGGTCGTGAAGTCATTAATTTTCAACTTTCCATATTCGTAACGTGCGCCAAGGTTAAGGGTCCAATTTTCAAATCCATCAAAGCGCAATTGCGCGAAAGGCGCTGCATTAGTAAATTTGGTTTCAGGTACCCAATTACGGCCTGTTTGTGCCAGCTCCTGATAGGTTTCATCGTTAAGTAAGTCAAGGCCAGTAACAAGATCAAAATTGCTGCCAACTAAATTATCTTTAGCATACGTTAATCGGCTACCAAATTTTTGTGATTTATTTTGCGATTGGTCAAAAAGTTCACCAATGTAATCTGGATCTTGGAAAGTCGCAAAAATACCGCCGCCATACATAGCGGCAAAGTCTTGCATAAACACTTGGACAGATAACTGACCATTTGCCAAATTATTATGGTTATAGTCAACAGTGGCTGTGGTTACACGGTTACGCGGCGTATTACCCGCAACATTACCTTTTTTAGCGCTAGTAGGGAGATTGCTAGCGGGATCACCTTTAATGGCGGCATAATTTCCCTTGCCTTCAATTTTATAGTGGTTGAGCATTGCGTGTATGCTTTGCTCATTATCTAACTGGTATTTAGCTTTAAAAAACACATCTAGGCTAGTTGAGTCTTGAGTATCACCTTGCGTGCCATCAACACCGACAAAATCACCGTGACCGTCACGATACATGCCGGTACTACGCGTTGAAATGCCCGCAACGATACTAAGACCATCTTTTTCTTGGCTAAATATATAACTCGCTTTATAACTTTGTGTATCATTTCCCCCTGCGGTTGGCGCGCTAAAGCCTGCGATCACATGATGGTTATTTTCACCAGGTGTTTTAGTAATGATATTAATAATACCGCCGCTGGCACCCATACCTTGAATTGCATTGGCGCCGCTTATCACCTCAATACGTTCTATCATCGCAGGATCAATAGTATTACCATCACGCGAACCATTTCTTAGCGGGTTTGATTGAGGTACGCCATCAATCATGTAGAGCGGTTCACGGCCACGCAATGTCTCACCAGAAGAAGTCATTTTTTGGCGACTTGGTGAAAAACTAGGTAACAAATTACCTAGAATTTGTGATAAATCTTGGGTATGCGCAAGTTGTTTTGCAATATCTTCACTGCTAATAACATTAATGGTAGCAGGAACGGTACTTACCGGTGCCGTACTACGTGTTGTTGATACTGTGATCCGTTCAATATCTGTTTGAGGATTAGCAAGTGTAGCTAAAGGCGTTAATAGAAAAGGTAAATAATATTTAAAGGTCACAATAATTCCGCTATTTTTTATAGGTAGTAAAAATCGTTCGTATTTATACATTCATTTACTTATTTTATCAATCTCGAGAATTACGCAGAAAATGAGGTGAAACCAATTTAATTCTAATGTTTCTTACTAAACTGTTGTGATTAATATAATTAATTGTGTGTTTATGTCGTGGCTATTAAAGTGGCGAAATAGGAAAGGTGATAAAAAGTTGGCAAATATAGCTTTCTCCTTTAACTTTAATATATGTATAACACGAGTGAGAAAACTATGAGCGATAAAATAACAAACCATCCACACGGTGTTTTCTGTTGGTCAGAATTGTGCACATCTGATTGGAAGAACGGTAAAGCATTTTACACTGAGCTATTTGGCTGGGGAGCAGATGATCAACCTATAGGCGACGATCTTTATTACACCATGCTACAAAAGCAAGGTGATGACGTGGCTGCAATGTACCAAATGCCTGTGGATCAAGCCCAATCAGATATACCAAGCCATTGGTTGGCGTATATAGCCGTCGATAATATTGATAGCGTGGCAGAGCAAGCAAAGTTACTCGGTGCAGAAATTATTGCTGGCCCCCATGATGTAATGGATGCTGGCCGTATGGTGCTATTAAACGAACCCGGAGGTGCGCTTTTTGCTCTTTGGCAAGGTAATCAGCATAAAGGGAGTAAGCGATTAGGTGAATTAAATACGCCATATTGGCATGAATTAGCCACTAGAAATAGTGAAAAAAGTCGCGCTTTTTATTGTCAATTATTAGGCTGGGAAAGTGAAATAACACCTATGGAAAACATGGATTATACTTTGTTTAAAGTCGATGGTAAGCCTGTAGCTGGTATGCTTGAAATGACAGACGAATGGCCTGCGGAAATTCCAGCGCACTGGATGATTTATTTAGCTGTAGATGACTGTGATAGCTATGCATTAAACGCACAGCAACTCGGAGGAGAAATATGTGTACCACCGACAGATATTCCTGACGTTGGTCGGTTTAGTGTGATCACAGATCCGCAAGGGGCAGTGTTTTCGATTATTACCTCCACAACGGATGATATAAAGTAAAGGTAGGGTATGTTTATCTTTTGAGGTTAAATTTGCTGCTGTGTGTTTGGTTTTTAGGCAAAGCAGCGCCTATGGTGTGCTGTTTCCCATAAATAGGCGATAACGCAGCATAAATGCCAAACACGCGCTGCCCAAAGGGTTCTGACTCGGGGCTATTTACCTACATGGGGGTAAGTAAGGGGCGTGAGCAGGACGCACAAGCTTTGCTCGATTCTTACTTATTCTGACATGGATGTGAGCCAGTAGAATAACGCAGGAGCAGTTATCGAGCTCACTCGATTCCAAACCTCGCGCCGCGATTAAATCGCCCCTAGATTGAACAAATTTCAACCCCACAGGGTAAGTAGACCCTCATCTAATTTATTAAAAAGTACCATGGTGCTTTTTTTATTTATATTTGCCCCAAAGTCTTACCTATTGATTGTTTATTGGAGCAAACGTATGACAAAGCACGTAGTAATCACAGGCGCAAACCGCGGTATAGGTCTTAATTTATGTCAGCAATATTTGGCACTCGGGTATGCAGTAACAGCCGTGGTCCGAAGCCCAACTGCCGAGCTTAAAGCTTTGGGTGTAAATGTGATCAGTAATATAGATGTTGCTAATTCAGCTGATATAGAAACGCTTGGCAACCAACTAGAGGGCCAAAAAGTTGATGTGTTGATAAATAATGCAGGTGTTTTCCACAATGAAACTCTAGCTGATATTGATTTTGATACAATTAACCAACAAATAGCGATAAATGCAGTTGCACCAATCAGAGTAACTCATGCGTTGCTTAACTGCCTTAGTGTTGATGCAAAAGTAGCGATGATAACCAGTCGTATGGGCTCAATTGCTGATAACGGCTCGGGTGGTTACATAGGTTATCGAATGTCAAAGGCTGCACTAAATGCTGCATCAGTAAGCTTGGCGCATGAATTGAAAGGCAAGCAAATTGCCGTTGGGCTATTTCATCCCGGTTTTGTACAAACACAAATGGTTAATTTTGCAGGTGATATTTCTCCTGAGGATGCAGCAGGGCGTTTAATACTGCGGATTAATGAATTAAACATAACGAATACGGGAGGCTTTTGGCACTCAAATGGTGAGACCTTGCCATGGTAAGCACCGCGCAATAACAAATAAAACTGGCTCCTTAATCGAAAGCCAGTTTTACTTTAAATAAATTATTTTTGCTATAATGCTGGCATATCAACGATTTTAGTATTTGAGAGCAGAGCATGGAACTTGAGCAAAACAGTAATTTAACCCTCCCGTTATTCCTTTTTGATGACACGTTAAATTCACGCGATTTAGAAACCCCCGACTTACTGTTAACAGTGGTATTAGACGAAACAGTATTAGCCCAGCTGTGTCAAAACCCGGGCGAAGACAGCAGTATTGGCATTAGCATTACTGATTATCAACTAGAGGCAAGCTCGCCTTTATTTTTAGACTTACTTAACCACGAACATCAAGCCCAATTAACGTTAACGCACGGTCCACTATTGAGCGCGATGCTTGATACGGATTCAGGGCAAACATTTGTATCACCGCAAATGGATATGATGCCGACGTTTGATCTTGGGGATGAGGACGAGTAAAAAATGAAGAAGTCTCTATTAGTAAGCTTTTTGGTAATAGTAATGAGTGGCTGCGCCTATTTAGGCGCTGCGCATTACGATGAAATATTTGGCCAAGAACAGATTCAACTACGAATAGTTGCACATAACACAGGCAGCGGAGCTGAATTTCTGCAGCATGTAAAACCGTTATTAGATACGCGCTGCGTAGTGTGCCATGGTTGTTATGATGCGCCTTGCCAATTAAAACTTTCATCGCCAGAAGGTATTGATAGAGGCTTAAGTAAAGACCTTGTTTACGATGGCACGCGTTTATTAGCCTTGAACCCAAGTCGATTGCTTTTTGATGCAACGGATACGCAGCAGTGGCGTGAAAAAAACTTTACCCCTGTATTGAACGAGCGTGCGCAAACTGAGCAAGCCAACTTAGCGGGGAGTGTGCTGTATAATAGTTTGCTTTTAAAAATGAGCTCACCGTTACCGAAAGAAGGAGTACTAGGTAAGGAATTTGATTTTTCTCTTGATCGCAAACAGAGCTGTACGACAATGGGCGAGTTTGATCGTTTTGCAAAAGCTCAACCTCATGCTGGTATGCCTTATGGATTACCAGGGATAACGCAAACTGAATTTAAACACTTAGAAAAGTGGCTAAAAGAAGGCGGAAAAGTAGCGCATATCCCAGCGCCGGATAAAGTAGCGCTAGCGCAGGTTTTACGGTGGGAACAGTTTTTAAACCAAGATAGTTTAAAGTACCAACTGACTGCGCGTTATATTTTTGAACACTGGTATTTAGCAAATATTTACTTCAGTAAAGACGACAATAAAAGTTTTTTTAAGTTAGTGCGTTCCAGTACCCCGCCGGGTGAAGATATTAAATTGATTAGTACACGTCGCCCCTACGATGACCCTAAAGTAGATCGCGTTTATTACCGTTTAATGCACGAGCGATCAACTATTCTAGCAAAAACCCATTTACCTTTAGCATTAGATGACGCAAAGCTTGCCCGTTTATATACGCAGTTTATTGAACCTGATTATACCGTAACAGCAATGCCTAGTTATAAACCTGAGATCGCATCAAACCCGTTTAAAGTATTTGCTTTAATGCCTGTGAAATCTAAATACCAGTTTATGCTTGATGAAGCTGAACTTATTATAATGGGATTTATTAAAGGGCCTGTATGTCGTGGTCAAATAGCGTTAAATGTTATTAACGATCATTTTTGGGTCGCGTTTGCAGATCCAGATAAAGTTGCCACGCCAGAGGTTGGGCACATGCTGCTACAGCATGAAGATGCGCTTGCACTGCCTGCAGCTGAAGAAAGTAATGCATTACCAATTTCAAGTTGGGTTAAATACGCGAACCGCCAGAGTACTTACTTAGAAGCAAAGGTTAAATTAGCAAATAAAATGTTTAAAAATGGCGAACATTTAACGACCGATCTACTGTGGCGTGGTGAAAATACCAATAACAATGCTGCATTAACAATTTTTCGTCATTTCGATAGTGCGACCGTCGTTAAAGGTTTAATAGGGCAAGAACCAAAAACAATGTGGGTGCTTGATTATGCGTTATTTGAACGTATTCATTACTTGTTAGTTGCAGGCTTTGATGTATATGGAAATGTTGGTCATCAATTACTTACTCGTTTGTATATGGACTTTTTACGCCTAGAGGGAGAGCAAAACTTTCTAGCATTATTACCTAAACAACAGCGCCAAGAATTAAAAGCTAATTGGTATCGTAAATCGCCAACAAGTTTAACTAACTTCTTTAAAAGTGGCGATGAGTTTAGTCAGCCAACGGGTATTACGTACAACACAAACGATCAACAACATGAATTATATAAGCTAATTAAAAGTACCTTAAAGCCAATATTAAGCCCTCGGTTTGATTACACCCAAGTGCCAGAGCCATTACAACAATTGAACGCAATGCCGGCTAAAGCAATTAATTTATTACCACAAGTCTCATATGTTTTAGTAAAAGAAACAGATGGCGAGCATCAAGCGTATACTTTGATTCACCACAATGCACACTTTAATATATCGAGTTTATTGAATGAAGATGGACAACGTGCATTTGCCGAAGACACAATAACAATTGTGCCTGGTTTTATTGGTGATTACCCTGAAGCAATTTGGTATTTGAATAACCAAGACCAAGTGACTGAATTTGCGCAGTTACTCCCAATGATGCAAGTTGAGGCTGACTATCGCTCTTTAAAAAGCCGGTTTGGAATTCGTCGTACCAACCCTGAGTTTTGGCTGTACAGTGATATTTTGCACAAAGTAGCAAAACAATATCGAGGGATTGAATATGGACTGTTTGATTATAATCGTTTAGAGAACCGCTAATTTAAAACATTTGCGTCACTTTAAGGGGAGGCTTTAAAGTGACAATACACAGTAAAATGGTGGTTGTTTATCATTGGTAGTCTACACTTAGACAAAAAGAGATGAGCCCGCAATGTTACAGATAATTGCTAATATTCGATCACGTTACCGCTGGGCATTACTAGCGATAGCTATACTCAGTACTGCAGCCGCATTGCTGATGCAGTATTTATTTGCAATACAAAAAGATGAATCACTGGTGATTAACATTGCAGGTAAACAGCGCATGCTCTCACAAAAAATTGCTTGGTATAGCAATATAATAAATGACAGTCATAAGCTACAACAGCATCCCAAATACAAAGAGGCCCTTGAAAATGCAGTTACTGAGTTTCAACAAGGTCACCAATTTTTAACGAAACAAGATCAGCAAGGTCATTATCTTTATCTAAATACAGAGTTGGAAGATCATTATTTTTCGATGCCTGATATGCTCGCAATACAAAGTGAGCAGTATATTCTTACTGCGCAACAAATATTAAAACAGTCAGAATCGAATATTGCTAATCTGCATATTTTTAGTCTTGATGAAGCTGAATTACTACTAACTAAACTAGACGACGCAGTTACTTTGTTTGAGCAACAAACGACTCACAAAGTAGCGCTAATATCTTATTTAGAGCTCTCTTTTTGGCTACTAACATTACTGCTATTGATGATTGAATTGAAATTTATTTTTCAGCCAATGGAACGTCAAATAATCGCAACATTAAATAAATACCAACAACAAAAAAAATATGCAGAACAAATCAGCCAAAACAAGGAACGGTTCATTGCGCGTACCAGTCATGAATTTAGAACCCCATTACAAGGGTTGATGCATGCAATTGATGAGCTAGAAGTTAACACAGCGCAACAGGCTGTAAAACAACAAGCGCAATACTGCGCTAATCGCCTTATCAATATGTTAGATGAGTTACATGAAGCCCAGTTGATAAATAAAGGTTTGTGGCAACTCAAATTGTCTCGTGCGAATATATTAGATAGCTTACAGTCGGTGGTTAATTCGTATCAATTTGCTTGCACACAAAAGCAACTCGCTTTATTTATAAATTTATCGCCAGAGCTTGACTGTGATGTGGAGTTGGATCATCCCCGTTTGCAGCAATTGGTTGGCGAGTTACTGAGCAATGCGATTAAATTTACAGATAAAGGCAATATAACGGTATCTGCATCCATACATAAAATGCAGCAACTGCATTTAACAGTAAGTGATACCGGGACGGGATTTTTAGGGGATTCACCAGCGTTTTTTTTACAAAATGAGACGCAACAAAATCACTTTCAAGGCCTGCAAATGGGGCTCTCTCGCGTGCAGAATATAGTTTCGGCACAGCAAGGAGATATCGAATTTTTAAGTAACAAACCTTACGGTGCAAAAGTGCATGTGGTGTTACCTGTTAAAGTCGCAAATGCCGGTGATGAAACTCAATTACCAGTAAATTTACATTGCCTAGTTGTTGAAGATAATCCACTTAATGCAATGATATTAGGGCGTATTTTGGCAGAGTTAAATTACACTTATGACATGGCTGAAAATGGTTTAATTGCAACGGATAAAGTAACTGAATCTCAGTACGATTTAATTTTTATGGACTTAAATATGCCCGTAATGGATGGTTTTCAGGCGATTAAGGTTATTCGTCAAGAATTAAAATCGCAAGTGCCTATTATTGTCGTCACTGCAAATACCTCAACCGCTGATTTAGAGAAGACCTACGAATTAGGCGTCAATAATCATGTATATAAACCGATTAATGCTGAGTATATTAAAAAAGCCCTAATTGAAGCTGTTAAGGGCTAAACTATTTATTTGCTGACAAGGTTAGCGAGTGATTTTAATATCACCTACGCCCACTTCAACATTAATAGAATATTGACCATTGCCACGGTATAGCGTTTCAGAACTTACCATTTTACGGGTATGCTGAGCATCATTTTTCATGTTAGATACACGCGTGTCGCCCACACCACTATCAAGTTCAATACGTTTGTAATCATCAAGTTCGCTGCTAATACGCACCGCACCAACACCTACGTCAATATCGGCTGAGTTAGCAAAATCATTGACTTCAATATCGCCCACGCCAAGCTCTAAATCAATAGCCATGCTCGTTGGTAAACTAACAACCCACTTTTGTTGGATGTCGTCATTATCTACATTTAGGCTTAATTTATTGGCGTTTTGTTGATGATCTAACGTGATACTTTCAAGATCAATCTCAGATTTGAATCCGTTATTGTTTTTAGCTTTAAACTCTATCGATACTTTAACATTAGAGCCTTGGTGAGTCGTCAGTTCTAAACTGCCAACAGGGACATTAATATCCAACTGCTGTTGCCCTGAAATATTAAATGTTTGCTCAATATGTGGCTCAGCATGAGCAAAAACGCTGGTTGTTAATAGTGCGCTGGCGGCTGTGAAAAGTAAAAAATTGTTCATAGTATTGCTCATTATTAGTTGGTTTATAAGTTAGACGCAGTGACGTTTAAAAAGGTTTAAAAAGGTTTAAAAAGGTTTAAATTAATTTTTACCATCAGTAGTTATCTTTATCAAAGTCATGTATTTTCAGGTTAAATAACGTAGAGGATCGTTTAGTGCAATCAATTCAACTGCAAAATATTACAGCTCGGTTAGGCGCTGAAGAGCGAGATGGTTACCTGCTTAAAGATATAAGCTGGCAAGTAAACAGTGGTGAACATTGGGTATTATTAGGTGGTAATGGCGCCGGAAAATCCGCAATTACAGCAACTCTATTATTTTACTAGCAAAGAAAAGGTTCTAGATGCTAGGCATTAGGAAAAGCCACTTACTTCTCAATCAATAAAAATAAACTGGCTTAAAGTATATGGATAGTAAACAGTTACATAATTTGTTATTAATGAGTAATGTATATAAGGGTACGCGCCTTTTGTCTAAAAGAGGAAGGCACTCTTTGATTGAATTGTTAGATATATCACATTGGAGCTACTATGGATGCAATGACTTGGGGGTTTGCTGGTACGCTTGTAGGGGTTACAGCAAGTATTGCTACTACCGCGATGACAAATTAGATTACATATAAAACTTCAAGAAACACCAAAATTCAAGATCGAGAAGAACGTGCAAGAGTATTCCAAAGAGAAACGTTACTTGAATTATAAATTGAAATTCGAAAATATATTCTCACCTGTTCTCGCTCATATCGATCAAAAATGAACATTCACGACTTAACTTGTGAATGGAAAGAGCATATTCCTGAAAATTTAGATGAACAATTATTTGAGTTGAATTCAAAAACATCAATTTTAATTCAGCGTGTATCAAACGACAAACTACGCAATAAATTAGATGAACTACAAACAGCAGCAACCAAGTGTAATAGGTCTAAAAATGAATGCGATGCTGAAACACATTATGTTGCTTATTCAGATGTTTATGAAAAGTTGCATGAACAATTAGGCTATGAATTGAGAGGTTTATACTAGTCAGAATGCCTAATAGATATAAGCCTTAACCAGTCGATAGGCGCTAGTAGTCTTTTTGGCCGCTTTATACAATGATGGTCAATTCTAAATCAATAAACAAATTCGTTCACTTCCTCTAAAGTGCAGCGCCTATTAATCTTTTTGAAAATAATTGCTTAAATTTTTTGCATAAAGAGGAAATAATGCTCATCCGGTAGGTCGTCATTTATGGCGACAGTTTTTAGTTATTGTATTTTACGCGCTAAAGCACGACCTACGCCAATCCCTGACTTTTAGTTACCTAACATACTAACTTAGATTTTACCTCTTAAGCGCAGCGCCTATTAATCTTTTTGAAAATAATTCGCGTAATTTTTTTGCGCAAAGAGGAAAGAATGAGAAGTAAGTGAGGGTAATTTAGCGCTTATTATTGGTATGTTTAAATGTGTAATCAAATCGGTATTGAAGTTAAAGCAGCCCGCTTGGCTATTAATAACCAAGCGGCTGGATTGTTTATCCGTGGTTGCTTACAGTCGAGTGACGGTAAAACCGTGATCTTTAAACTGCTTTAATAAACCGTGTTGCTCTGGTAAATGCAGTGCGCCGACTGCAATGAATAGCTTTTCTTTACCAATGCGAGGAGTGAGTTCCTTCACCCAGTTGTTGTTACGCTCAATGAGCATGACCTGTTCACTGATTTCGCCGTAGCTGCTGTCATCAAAGCTTTCATTGTAATACTTGGTTAACGTCGCCATATCGCCGTTTTTCCACGCATTTACTAGGGTAATAAAGTAAGTTTCAACATCAGCGAGTTGCTCAAATGTTTCTTCAATCATTTCATTGCTTAATAAAGACATATGATTAAACATTTCCATCTGATACTCAAGGGTTTCTAGCTCACCAATACTAATGCCATTGCTTTTGGAGTAAGCAAGTACTTGCTTGTCAATGCCATTTTGATCTGAAAACCCAGCATTTTGAAATTCAATTTGCATCATAGTGACCATAACGGCCCACGGTGCTAAGTTGTTAAACATCGCAATATCAATCGACTTTTCGGCGAAGTATTCTTTGAGCTTTTTGTAGTTATGTTCAGAGAGCTCTGACTGTAGTGTTTTACCATTTTTAAGCATCATAAAAGGCATTGAACGGCGCTGCATTTCGATTGGACTAATGGCGCTGATATCAACTTCTACAATTACTTTTTCGCTGGCATCAATTGCTTTGATAACTTTTTTAGGAAGTCCTTTCATGGAAGTGTCACCTACATGCACGGTGCCAAAAAGGTAAGAGTTAATGCCGTTTTTTTCTATTTTCCAAAGGCCTGGCTCACTATGGCTGGCAAAACTGGCACACAGTAAAAGAGATAAAATAAAGTAGCTGCTAATACGCTGTGTAAAATTCATAATTGTCCTTATTGTTTAGGTATGCGTTCATCTTAAACCAATATGTTTAATTGGGTAATATTAAAATTAGGGCTAAGCGGGAGTTTGATTTATTTTCTGCTTTGATAGTAAATTTATTAAGTGTACAAATGCTTTTAACTATTGCTAATCCTAAGCCATGGCGTTGGTTATTTGTTCTTGAGCTGTCAAGTTGGTATAAGGGATCAAAAATAGCTTCAAGCTGCTGAGCCGTTAAAGGTGTTGCCAAGGTATTACATAAGGTGATTGTTGTATTAGCAGGTGATTGCTCAACGTGTAAGTTGATTGGATCAGTGTTTAGGCCATAGAATAAGGCATTATCGAGTAGGTTTAATAAAATAGTATGCAAACAAAACCGATCAGCGATAACGCGAGCTGTCGGTGCAACTGTAAGATTTAAACGCTGCTTAATGTTTGGGTGTTTAAAATTTAATTCGTTACAGGTTTGTTGAATAAAATCAGCCAGAGTGATGATTTCTTTGGTTAGCTCTATCGAACTGCTTCCAGCGCGTTGTAATAACAATAAGTTATTTACAATGGCTTTCATTCGCACCGAAATAGCCAGTATATCACTGGTATAAGTGGCGCTAATTCGTTCATCGTTAGGATAACGCAGTGCGACTTCAGATAAGCTTATTAATTCAGCAATAGGTGTTTTTAACTCGTGGGCTATATCGCTTGTGAGGCGTTTTTCATTTTGATACAGCTGCTGGTTGGTGGTAATAAATTTATTGAGCTCGTTACGTATCGGCTCAATTTCCTCTACAGGAAAATCACTTTTTATTGTTTGCGATACACCAGTAATATCCAATAACTTAATTTGTTCATTTAAGTTATTTAGCGGATAAAGCCCTCGACTTACAATGCGCGTGACTAAATAGCGCACCCCAAAAACAGCAATAATACAGGTGAGTACAAACACCACATCAATAATAATCAGTACTTTATTTAAAGCGGCGGTAGGGGCTGCAATCGTTAATGTCATTGTCATAAAGTGATTATTATCTTGGGGGAGATCGTCATCTTTTTGAGCAATAAAATGGCTGATCATAGCGCGACCGCTTTCACCATTAGGTAATACGTAATCAATAATTTTAAACTCGTTGATTGGAATGTCTAAATTAGGCAGTTCAACGAATGGGTATAACGCTAATGAATCTGATTTTTCAAAAGTACGTTGCTCATGCCATAGTTGATAAAACTCTGTGGCATTAGCTTGTTCGTATTCAGACATAAACTCACCTGCAAAATCAAACTCTAGTATGCCGTTATCGTCCTCAACCAATGTTTTTAAATAGTTCGATTTATTTGAAAGAGATTGATTAAATTGATCTTCAACCCAGCCATCAACGCTTAAATCCACGGTTAAAAAAATAGTGACTAAAATAACGGATATAACCGCACTGATATTATTTACGAGTTTACGTTTAATTGAATGAATTTTAATTTTCTGAGGCGACATAGCCAAATCCACGTTTATTTTTTATTGGTAGTTCGCCGCCTAATAGACGCACTTTTTTACGAACGGCTGAAATATGCGCCTCTAGCGCGTTTTTTGAGAGCATATCAAATTGCCCAACGACGGCTTCGCTGATCATTTCAAGCCCAAGGACTCTGTCTTTTGCGCTAAATAAACACTCGATAATTTTGTATTCATTACGAGTGATATTGACTGACTGCTGCTGATAATTAAACGTTTTTAAACTCAAGTCTAATACGCAGTCACCAACACGTAATGTATTTTGTTGGCTTTGTAGTTGCCCTCTACGTGACAACGCAAGCACTCGAGCATGCAGCTCTTCAAACGAGAATGGCTTAGTGAGGTAATCATCAGCGCCTTTCATTAAGCCATTTATTTTATCGTGCGCTTCACTGCGTGCTGAGAGAATTAATACCCGTGTTTGGCTGGGCGTACTCCTTAGCGCTTGTAATATGCTCATACCATCAACACTGGGTAGCATTAAATCGAGTATGATTAAGTCATAATCACTTGATAGCGCCATACTCAAACCTTCAGAGCCATCGCCGCTTTCATCCACGGTAAAGCCTAAATTGTTTAGCCCCACGAGAAGGCTGCGCCTTAGCGGCTCTGAATCTTCGATTATTAGTATTTTCATGCTGTTAGCTTTTATAAAACATAACCTTTAGCTTCTAACTGTAGCAAGCTGCTTAAATTAATGATACCAACTTTTTTGGTAGGCAAGGTTGCCTAAATTAGCGTGAGCTAACGCTTGTTTGACCATTATTGGATCATTGCTAGTCGGCACCAGTTTATTTTGTGTGTAAGTGTACGTTGTAGCTGGTTTTTGTGGTTGTAATATGACGACTTTATTGCCTTGCATATAAGCAAAGTTTTTATCGTACTGCATTATCGCGCGATGTTTATCTGAGTGCATTGTTTGCGATAGGTCATGACCTATCATTGGGTGTTCGCCACTGGCACCAATAAGTGATAACAGTGTCACTGGGATATCTAATTGACTTGCTAGCTGGTGGTCGCGTTTAGCGGTAATACCATTACCAAAAATAACAGCAGGAATACGAAAGTGATCGATAGGCACAAGGCTTGCGCCAGAAACACGTGAGTCATGATCAGCAATAACAATAAAGATGGTATCTTCCCAATAGCGTGATTTTTTTGCCTTCTCAATAAAAGTGCCTAATGCGTAATCTGCATATTTAGCGGCATTATTGCGGGTTTGCTTTTGGTTATCGTATAAAGTGATTTTACCATCAGGAAATTCATAAGGGCTGTGGTTTGAGCTTGAAAAAATTAAACTAAAAAATGGCTTATTCTGTTGCTGCAATTTATTTAATTCTATATCGGCTTGGTTAAATAGATCTTCATCTGAGGCACCCCACGAGCCATTAAAGTCAATATTAGCAAAGTCATCACTATCAATAATCTGCTTAAAACCATTACCTAAAAAGAAGCTTTGCATATTATCGAAATGACTTTCACCGCCGTAAATAAACTGTGTGTGGTAATCCCGCTTGGCAAGAAAATCAGCGATAGTGAAAAAGTCTCGTTGTGATTTATCCAATTTGACAACGGCACGTGAAGGGGTTGGCACAAAGCCGGTGATCACAGCTTCAATGCCTCTGACGGAACGAGTGCCAGTGGCGTACAAATTATCAAACCCCCAACCTTGTTGATAGAGCGCGTCAATATTTGGTGTCAGTGGTAAGCCACCTAATGTCCCCACGTAACGTGCACCTAAACTTTCTTGTAAAATGATCACCAAATTCTTTGCTTTGCCTTGGTTGCTAGCGCTATGAAAGGTTTTTGTTGGTGCTGTTGTATCGTTAAATAATGCAGATTCGTTTTGCATTGCTGCTCTGACTAAATTGAGTAACTCTGGTTCAGGTATTGTGCCGTAGTAATCTTGGCTGGATTTTTCATTGCCTAATTGTTTAATTGCAAAGGCGACGCTATACAGTGAGTTTAATGTCAGGTCATTTAATAAATGATCAGTGGAAAATGCGACCATCGCAGGGTTAAGTGGGCGGTGCCCTAACGAGTTTCGTGCACCTAATACAGTTAAGCACAATAAGCCTACAGTTAGGAGTGTATGCGTTATAGCTGAGAGTTTACTTTGACTACGCCATTGACTTGAAAAAATTTTAGTGGCTAGCTTCACGCCTAAAACCAACACGAGTAAAGTGATAAATACTTCAATTTTATAACCTGAAAAAATCATTTTTGAGACTTCTTTAGGGTAAATGAGGTACTCAATAAATAAGCGGTTTGGACGTAAGTCGTATTCGTTAATAAAGGTTGGTGTGATCACTTCAAAAAAGATTAATAAAGCGGCCATGAATACTAAATAGTATTTAATGATAACGCGAATAACATGTTCTCTGGAGAATAAAGTACTGGCAATAATAAGTAATAATGCAGGCATTAAAATATAACTTAAGGTCGCGATATCAACCCGTAAACCACCTATAAAAATAGACATCCACGCGTGGGAGCTAAAAACTCTTTCGCCTTGCCATATGCTCAGACTAAAGCGAGCGAGTGTGAGGATACAGAGCGATAAAGCAAAAAACACCAGTAATACCCAGTATGGACCAAGACGATTTTTAAATGCTGTAAACGCGGTTTGATTAACTAAGCCCATAATAGTGCCCACCAAATTGCAGCGCAAATAAGCATGGCAATAAATACACTCGCAGAAGCGATGTCTTTGGCGAGTCCTGACAGCTCATGGTGCTCAGTCCCAATGCGATCTACTACCACTTCAACAGCGGTATTAATGAGCTCTGCAAACAGCACAAATAAAAGGCTGGCAGCTAATAGTAACTTATCTGATAGCGGGATCGTTTGAAGCCATAAGTACAGTCCGAGCAGGCTAAATAGCATGAGCTCTTGGCGAAATGCGGCCTCGTGTTTACTCATCCATTTTAAGCCATTAAAAGTATGGCGTAAGGTAAATATAAGGCGCATTAGTCCGTGGCGTTTTATCACTGTTTTATTATTCATAAGATTACTTCGCTGTGATGTTTAAGTTGGGTGATTGGCTGGCAATGGGCAAGTACATCTAAGTTTTGTTGGTAAGTGAGAGTGTTAATGCCGATTAAATTCACTAAGGTATGAAAAATATTGTCATGAGAAAGGCTTTGCGTTGGGTTTGCTTGCGCTATACATGTATTTGTAATGCCTTGATTTGTATGATCAGCCCAAATATAAAGAGGAACATGAGTTTGGCCGCTAGGGGCAAAGCTATATGGAAAACCATGCAGATACGCACCATTTTCACCTAGAGACTCACCATGATCAGAAATATATAAAAAGCTTTTTTCTATATTGTCAGGGAGTGCATTTAGTTGTGCGATGGCCAAGCTATTTACGTAATCGCTATAGGCAATGGTGTTGTCGTATGTATTCGTTAATTGTGTGCTAGAGCAGTTTTGAATATCACTGCGATCACAAGTGGGGGTAAATTGTTTAAATTGTTCAGGATAGCGCTGAAAATACGTAGGCCCATGAGAGCCCATCATATGCAATACAATAACGGTATTAGCGTGGCTAAGGTTTGCCAATTTGCGTCGTAAAGGTGCAATTAGCGCTTCATCGTAACAATGTGCTTGTTGACAAAAAGCAGCATTATTAGGGGTCTTAATTGCTTCATTGTTGATTGTAGTAACACGGTTGCATACCTCTTTACAGCCGCTGTTATTATCAATCCACAGTACATCTGCTCCCGCACTTTGAGCTAGGTCCAGTATATTTTGTTGGTTGTCAGTGTCGCGACGAGAAAATGCAACTTGTGGCTGAGCTGAAAACATGCAAGGAACAGACACTGCGGTAGCTGTACCACACGAAGCCACATTATTAAAATAATGCACGCCCAACGGTTGCGTATATTGATTAGTATTACGAGGGTAGCCTTGGTAGCTAAAATTTTCAGCGCGGGCTGTTTCGCCTACCATAATGACGGTAACGCGTGTTTGGCTTGGTTTAACTAATAGTGGATTGGTATCAAGTTGTTTAAATGGCATATCTTTGTATAGCCATTGATCACGGATATATTTATAGCTACTCGTTAAATATTGAAATGGAATGAGCTCTTTTTTCAGAATCCGATTATTACGCCCAGTTGCAGCGTAATCAGCATAAAAATTAACGACCACAAGTGCGATGAGCACTAAGCAGCCGGCAACTAGCTTGCTACGACTGAGTAGCTCTTGATGTGGGCGATTGAAGTTAATTTTCACTTTATTCAAAACAAATAGCGGTATGGCGCAAAACAACATTAAAAAGCCAATGAGCTGGGGATTTAAGTAGCTCATTGCTTCTTTGCCGTCGGTTTCAAAAGTGTTTTGAATCATTGAATAATCAAACACCACGCCGTAATTAACAGAGCCATATAGCGCGGCGCTAGAAATCACTAACAGTATGTAGGCGGCGGGCTTTAGTAGCCAGCGAGTGGAAAGCAGTGAGAAAAACAGCACCAGCAAACACATTAACAAAAGTGGTACAGACAGCAAAAATAACCATGAAAATGAATTTAAAGCAGTAATTGCCGTAAATGCACCTTCTATAAAAGGTATGTTGATCACTAAACAGTAGTAACAAGCTAGCACTACAATAAATACGTTGGCGCTACAGTGAAAATAGACGTGTTTATTATTGGTCGTAACTTTAAGCGAGGGTAATCTTTTAATTAAATCTAACATAGCAATACTCTGTAAACATAACCTCGCTATATTAATTAATTAGACTTAAGAAACGCTGAGGAGAAACTACTCTTTACCTGAAGACGTTGCTGCTGGTGTGGTATTTTTTCTGGTTTTTTGAATTAGACTGATTTAGTCGCTTAAAAAGAATAATTTATTGAAACAGTCACAAAAATTAATCAAACCGTTAATTGGTTATAACGGGGTATGAAATATCAATACTTTCGAATATAGGAAAAATAAATCTATTTATTGGTTTATGTTGGATTTTTATACCTTTTAAATGATATCAACCTCTTCTTTTTGGATTGATTTTAAGGTTGACTTGAGCTGCTCATCGCGGTACTAATATAAAAAGACAGCGGGGGAATTGATACCCTTGCCTAATTCAACAAATTTTTGGTATTTATTACATGCTTACAAACGCACTAAACCTAGTCCTAATTAACGTCGTGGTGATTATTATTACCGCGGGGGCTACTTAGTGCTTTAAGAAAGTGAAGCATTGATAAAGCCCCCCGCCTTAACAGTCGGGGGGCTTTTTAGTTTCAGGGTTTAGAACAGGTTATTGAGCTTTAAAATGTCACTGAGGAATGAGGGTTATTTAATGACAGGCGCAGAGTTAACAATCGATTTATTAGCCAAACATGGCGTAAATGAAGTGTTTGGTTACCCAGGTGGAGCCATCATGCCAATTTACGATGCGTTGTACGGCGCGCCAGTGAAGCATTATTTGACTCGCCATGAGCAAGGGGCTGGTTTTGCTGCTGTCGGGTTTGCTCGCAGCACGGGTAAGTTAGGGGTTTGTTTTGCGACCTCCGGCCCTGGTGCTACTAACTTAATTACCGCCCTGGCTGATGCAATGATGGACTCGGTGCCGCTACTTGCTATCACAGGTCAAGTACCAACAGCCGCAATCGGTTCAGATGCATTCCAAGAGATAGACGTGCTGGGCATGTCACTGTCATGTACTAAACACAGTTATATGGTGGAACGCCCTGAAGATTTAGCTGAAATACTCCAAGAAGCAATGCATTTGGCACAAAGTGGCCGTCCAGGTCCGGTGTTAGTTGATATCCCTAAAGATATTCAAATGGCGCAAGTGCCATTCAAACCTTGGTTAGCAGCTGATGATTACCTTCCAGAACTAGATTTAAATCAAGTTGCTATAGCTAATCAGCTATTAAGCGAAGCAAAACGCCCCGTTGCCTATGTTGGCGGCGGTGTTCAAGCGGCGGGTGCGCAAAATGAGTTAATGCAATTTTTAAATAAAACGCAAATGCCAGCAGTATCAACCTTAAAAGCACTGGGTAGTGTATTGCCTGAGTACGAATATGAACTGGGCATGCTTGGGATGCATGGCGGGCAAGCGGCTAACTTTGCAGTACAAGAATGTGACGTGTTGGTATGCATAGGCGCACGCTTTGATGACCGTGTGACGGGGAATTTAGGTAAATTTGCAGCCAAAGCAAAAGTAATCCATTTAGATATCGATGCCGCTGAAGTGGGTAAGCGTAAACCCGCTAGAGCGTCATTAATTGCAGATTTAAAAACATCATTACCGCAACTTGAGTGTTTTGTGACTGAGCAAGCATGGCGTGATCACACTAAAGCAATGAGCATTGAGCATGCATGGCGTTATGACTACCCAGGCGATAAAGTATTCGCCCCGTATTTACTTAACCAACTTAGTAAGCGTATGCCAAAAACAGGTGTGGTGTGTTGCGATGTGGGTCAGCACCAAATGTGGGTGGCGCAGCACATGAAATTTAGTCATCCAAGTAACCATTTAAGCAGTGGTGGCGCGGGTACAATGGGCTTTGGTTTACCCGCCGCCATAGGCGCGCAAGTAGCGCGTCCAGATGACTTTGTAATCACGGTATCTGGCGATGGTTCTATCATGATGAACATTCAAGAGCTTGCGACTATCCGCCGTAACAATTTACCTGTAAAAATACTCATACTTGATAACCAACGTTTGGGGATGGTTCGTCAATGGCAAGAGCTGTTTTTTGAAGGGCGCTACAGCGAAACCGATTTATCAGACAATCCGGATTTTGTGCAACTGGCTGCTGTATTTGGTATCCCAGGGCAAACAATTACCCACGCAAATCAAGTTGATGGTGCTATTAGTGCGCTAATAAGCAGTAAAGGCCCTTATATTGTTCATGCCTGTATTGATGATAAAGAAAATGTATGGCCATTGGTTCCACCAGGTGCTGCAAATGATGAAATGATGACGGAGAGTGCAAAATGAAACACAGTTTAACCGTATCTTTAAAGAGTCAAAGTATCGCTGTTGAACGCTTTTTACGCGTTGTGCGTCATCGTGGTTTTGATTTAACCCATTTTCAACTCAATATGGATGATGGCCAATACCATGTCGCAATGACAGTCGACAGTGATAAACCTATTTATTTATTAACCACGCAGCTTAATAAGCTGGTGGATGTTAAAAATGTGACATTGGAAAATTTACAACAACAAGCAATGTAACTTGTTATAAAAAATCAACAGCGTTAATAGGCATGTGCTAATTAACAATAAAAATTTAAGAATGAGGAAGTCAGCGTCCTAAATGCTGGTCGCTGCAAACACTGAGGTAACTATGGCTAAATTAAGAAGTGCAACAACTACGGAAGGACGAAAGCGCGCAGGTGCTCGTGCATTATGGCGTGCAACAGGAATGACTGACTCTGATTTCGGCAAACCGATTATCGCCGTTGTAAATTCGTTCACACAATTTGTGCCAGGTCATGTTCATCTTAACCAACTCAGTGAATTGATGGCTGAAACCATCACTCAAGCGGGTGGTGTGCCAAAAGAATTTAATACAATTGCAATTGATGATGGTATCGCGATGGGCCACGGCGGCATGCTGTACTCACTGCCTTCACGCGACTTAATTGCTGACTCAGTTGAATACATGGTTAATGGTCATTGTGCTGATGCGATGATCTGTATTTCAAACTGCGACAAAATCACTCCAGGGATGATGTTGGCAGCACTGCGTTTAAACATCCCCGTCATATTTGTCTCTGGCGGGCCAATGGAAGCAGGTAAAACTAAACTTGCGAATATTGATATTAAACTAGATTTAGTTGATGCCATGGTTAAAGGTGCTGATCCGAGTGTGAGTGATGCAGACTCAGAGCAAGTGGAGCGCTCGGCTTGCCCTACGTGTGGTTCATGTTCAGGCATGTTTACGGCTAATTCAATGAACTGTTTGTTAGAAGCGATAGGCTTAGCACTACCGGGTAATGGCACAACGCTTGCTACTCATAAAGATCGTAAACGATTGTATGTTGAAGCGGGTGCACGCATTGTTGATTTATGCCGTGAGTATTATCAAAAAGATAACCACGATGTATTGCCTCGTGCGATTGCTAACAAAACGGCTTTTATGAATTCAATGGTTGTTGATATTGCCATGGGCGGCTCGTCAAATACCGTATTGCATTTACTTGCAGCGGCGCAAGAGGCTGGGGTTGATTTTGATATGTCGCACATTGATGAATTATCTCGTAAAACGCCATTTTTATGTAAAGTTGCGCCAGCAACTCCTGAGTACCACATTGAAGATGTGCACAGAGCGGGTGGCATGATGGCGATAGTACGTGAGCTTGGCAAAGCGGGCTTAGTAGACTTATCGGTTAATCATGTTGCTGGTATGACGATGGGTGAACTGGTTAAAAAATGGGATGCGACAGATCCTAATAATGAAGTTGCACAAAAGTTTTATCGTGCAGGCCCTGCGGGTATTCGTACTACTAAAGCAATGAGCCAAGAGTGCCGTTGGGATGAAGGGGATAATGACCGTGAACATGGTTGTATACGCAGTGTTGAACATGCATTTCGTCAAGACGGCGGCTTAGCAGTATTGTCGGGTAATTTGGCCGAAAATGGCTGTATTGTTAAAAGTGCGGGTGTGGTTGATGAAATGCTGCATTTTGAAGGCACCGCCGTGGTATATGAATCTCAAGATGATTCGGTTGACGGTATATTAAATGATGAAGTAAAAGCTGGTGACATTGTAGTAATTCGCTACGAAGGACCTAAAGGTGGCCCAGGTATGCAAGAAATGCTTTACCCAACCAGTTATTTAAAATCAAAAGGCCTCGCTGAAAAGTGTGCTTTGATCACTGATGGCCGTTTCTCTGGTGGTACATCTGGTTTATCTATTGGTCATGTTTCACCTGAAGCGGCTAGTGGCGGCGCGATAGCCTATGTTGAAAATGGTGATAAAATCATTATTGATATCGCAACCCGTGAGATCACATTAGCGATTAGTGATGAAGAGCTGCAAGCACGTAAAGAAAAGCAACTTGCGCGCGGTAAACAAGCGTATAAACCACTGGATCGTGAGCGTTATGTATCATCTGCGTTAAAAGCGTATGCGCTGCTTGCCACCAGTGCCGATAAAGGTGCGGTGCGTGACTTAGCCAAACTGGAGGAGCTTAGCTAATTATGGTTTCTCAAGAGCTCGATTATTTTCGCGCTATAATCCAAGCGAATATGGAGCCACTGGCTAAGGTCACTGATGTAAGTGACATGGCTGAGCTTAGTACTCGCCTTGGTAATCAAGTGTGGTTAAAGCGCGAAGATCAGCAACCGGTTTATTCGTTTAAATTGCGCGGCGCGTATAACAAACTAGTAAAGTTACCAAAAGGCTCGGTAGTTATTACCGCTTCTGCGGGTAATCATGCTCAAGGTGTGGCGCTCAGTGCGTCACATTTGGGCCATCAAGCGACCATTGTAATGCCGCTTACTACACCTGAAATAAAAGTTAATGCAGTGCGCGCACTTGGCGGTGAAGTGATATTACATGGTCATCACTTTGATGCTGCAAAAGCACACGCACTGGAATTAACTGAACAACGAAATGGCGTGTTTGTCCCTCCATTTGATGATCCTGATGTTATTGTTGGACAAGGCACAGTAGCGCGAGAATTAATGCAGCAACTTAATGAATTAGATGCGGTGTTTATTCCTGTTGGCGGTGGCGGATTGCTCGCAGGTATGGCCGTTTATATTAAGTCATTACGTCCTGATATTAAGGTTATTGGCGTAGAGGCCGACGAGAGTGCGTGTTTGCAAGCGGCACTTAAAGCTGGCGAGCCCGTTGAGCTTGAGCGCGTTGGTAGCTTTGCAGACGGCGTAGCAGTAAAGATTATAGGTAAAGAAACCTTTCGTCTAGCGCAAAAATTTTGTGATGAGGTGGTAACAGTAACTGGCGATGAAATATGTGCAGCGATGCAGGATATTTTCGTATCAACCAGAGCTATTGCAGAGCCTTCTGGGGCATTAGCCACAGCGGGGCTAAAAAAGTGGTGCCAACAAACGGGGTATAAAGGCCTGCATTTAGCGGCTATATTGTCTGGCGCTAATTTGAACTTTGATCGCTTACGTTATGTTGCTGAACGCACGGCGCTTGGAGAAAAAAATGAAGCGTTATTAGCCGTTACTATCAATGAAGAAAAAGGCAGCTTTAAGCAGTTTTGCGCTTCATTGGGGGGGCGTGCCATTACAGAGTTTAATTACCGTTATGCAGGCCCGGGCGAAGCGCAAATATTTGTCGGTATTGCACTGCGTCAAGGCCAGCAGGAGCTGGATGAACTCAAGGGTGATTTAGCAACTAATGGTTACCAATTTTGCGACTTATCAGATAATGAATTAGCAAAGTTACATGTGCGTTATATGGTCGGCGGTAAAGCACCGGAGCAAATGCATGAGCGTTTACTGCGCTTTGAGTTCCCTGAGTATCCCGGTGCATTGGCACGCTTTTTAGATACTTTGGGCTGTAATTGGAATATTACGTTATTTCATTATCGTAACCATGGTGGCTCTATGGGGAATGTATTGGCTGGTTTTGCAATTGAACCAAGTCAGTATGAGATATTTAACGAGCACTTAAACCGTCTTGGTTACAGTGTACAAGATGAAACACACAATCCATGTTTCACTCAGTTTTTGACTAGTCAGGCTTCAGTTAATACAGCAAAAGCTGCCAATCACTAGCGCAACACGCCCTAGGGCGTGCTGCGCTTTCGTGATTGATTTTGCAGCAGTATGTTTGGTATTTAGGCAAGGTATAGCCTATGTTGTGTGGTTGTTCCCCATAAATAGACGATAGCGCAGTATAAATGCCAAACATGCGCTGCCCAAAGGGTTCTTCCTAGGGGCAATTGACTCTTTGTTGCTCGATTTTTACTTAGCCCGCTAGGTTACAAACCTCGCGCCGCGATTAAATCGCCCCTAGATTGAACAAATTTCAATCCACAAAGGTCAACACGCCCTAGCACTTTGCAATAAACAGTATTTAACGCGAGATACTGTTTATTGCACATATTTTTTGGTTTTATCAAGCCTGTTATCTATAGTTATATAATTAAAGTGCCTAGCTAGGTTTGCATGTTGCCATTTAAAAGGTTGTTAACACTAAGTGTGGCTGCTTTGTTGTTCAGTACAGCAAGCTTTGCCAGTAAAAATGTTACACTGCAATTGAAGTGGCTCCATCAATTTCAGTTTGCCGGCTATTATATGGCTGCTGAAAAAGGCTTTTATAAAGATGCTGGCTTGAATGTCACTATCTTACCCGCGGATCCAGATAACCCGGATACTTTTAGTAAAGTACTGGGTGGACAAGCCCACTTTGGGGTTGGCCATTCAGGAATATTACAGCATAGAATTGATGGCAAACCGCTGGTGGCTATGGCCGCGATATTACAATTTTCACCGTATTGTTGGATGGTAAAAAGAAGCTCCGAAATTTTTCATCCTAGGGATTTTGCTAATAAACGCATTAGCAGTATTAGTCGTAAAGAAAGTGCAGAACTACTGGTAATGCTAGAGCGCAGTGGTATTAACACTTCAAAACTCCCCGTTTATTCAGGAAGTGGTGGGAGCCAAGACTGGCTTGATGGATTACTTGATGCGATGCAGGTGTATGTAACTAACGAACCATTTTTGATGCGCCAGGCGGGGGTTGAACATAGATTAATTTGCCCACAAAAGTATGGCATTAATGTCTACAGCGATATTCTTTATACCACCGAAAATATGCTTTTATACCATCCACAAACAGTGGAAAATTTTCATCAGGCGAGCTTAAAAGGGTGGCGCTATGCGATGATGAATTTAGATGAGTCAATTGCCGTTATCCAACAACATTACGCTCCTAATAAAAGTCTTAGCGAATTAACGTATGAAGCTGAGGTCTTAAAGGATTATATTTTACCTCCTGGGACTCATCTCGGCGCTATGTCGATGGCTAAATGGCGATTGATCGCAGACTTATATAAGTTCGATCAGACTGTGTTTAATAGCGCAAAAGAAGGGTTTATCTACTCTTATGATAGACCTGAAGAAATACAAATGTCCTGGATGTTGATCGCTGCAATTATTTTAACTTTATTATCAATACCGCTTTATTTACGACTGATGCTGAGAAAAAGCGTATAATATACACATTCACATTTCACCGCTTATGATCATATGACCCTTGCTGAGCAGTTTACAGCCCTTGATAACCTATTAATAACACACCGTAATTTTTGGCAGTGTACAGCTTTTGATTTTGACGAATTACCATGGCCTGAGTTAGTCCCAGTTTTTGATTTATTAAGCGATGAACAGGTTGCTGAACTTGATACTGATCAGAATGCGCTCTACCAACTTTTTAGCCCCTATATACCCGGTTTGGATACTCTTACTTCTTTGTGTGAGTTAACGGCTGCAAACACAGATCGTGATGAATATCCTTTTTGGCTAAGTAATGGTATTAAAGGGCGTAAATTTACACAATTACAAGACTTTGTCAGTGCACTTGAGCGACCACAGCCTGCGTTACCTATTTTAGAATGGTGTGCGGGGAAAGGGCATTTAGGTCGAATGCTTGCATTTAACAAAGCCTCTAATGTGCACAGTATAGAACTCCAGCAATCATTATGTGAGCAAGGTGAAAAAAGTGCACAACAACAAGGGCTGGCTATGCGATTTACTCAGGCCGATGTGTTAAAAGACAACGTTGCTAAGCATTTTTATCCAGCTCTGCATGCCGTTGCTTTGCATGCCTGCGGCGGATTGCATCAAACGTTTATGTATCAGGCCTGCCTTGCAAAAACGCAGCAGATCAGCTTTTCACCGTGTTGCTATCACTTATTTACAGAGGATACTTATCAAGGCATGAGCGTTGAGGCTAAAAAAAGCGAGCTGCGCCTATGCCATCGTGATTTGAAATTAGCGCTACAGGAAATGGTTACGGCACCATCGCGGGTGGCTAAAATACGTGAGACAGAAGTTGAATGGCGCTTAGGGTTTGATGCACTGCGTAAATCTCTCACAGGCTCACAATGCTATGTTAGTGTGCCTTCAGTACATAAAGCTATTTTCTCCGGTTCATTTAAAGCATTTTGTGCATGGGCGGCGGATAAAAAATCGTTAGAGTTACCTCAAGACATTGATTACGAGTCATTTTTACTAAAGGGGAAAATGCGCAAAAAGGTGACTGATCGCATTGAACTGGTTCGACATGTATTTAGAAGAGCAATTGAGGTTTGGCTTGTGCTCGATCGTGCTTTATATTTGCAGCAACAGGGTTATCAAGTGAGCGTGACAACATTTTGCGAAAAGCAATTAACCCCACGTAATATCTTGATCCAAGCAAGTTTACCGTCATAAAAAGAGATGCAATGAGAAATTTAAAAAATTTATTTGAGAATAATAAACGCTGGGCCGAGCGTACTTGCAAAGACGATCCTGAGTTTTTTAAAATTCTATCAATGCAGCAAAACCCAGAATACTTATGGATAGGTTGCTCTGATTCACGTGTCCCTGCCAACGAGATTGTGGACTTAATGCCGGGTGAGTTATTTGTGCATCGTAATGTGGCAAATGTAGTAGTACATACAGATCATAATTGTTTATCTGTTATGCAGTACGCTGTTGAAGTACTCAAAGTAAAACATATTATGGTTGTTGGTCATTATGGCTGTGGTGGCGTACAAGCGGTGCTTAATGATGCAAAATTTGGCCTTATTGATAATTGGTTGCGTCATGTTGGTGATGTTAAAGAAAAATTCCTTAGCCAAATAAATAACATGCCCGAGCAAGAGCGTTTAAATTGTTTGATTGAGCTAAATGTTATTGAGCAAGTGCGTAATGTGTGCCGTACTAATATTGTGCAAGAAGCATGGTCTCGGGGGCAAGAGTTAACGATTCATGGTTGGGTGTATGGTTTAGCTAATGGTCATTTGCATGATTTAGGATCAGTTGTAACATGTGCGGATGAAGTAAATAGCCAATACCAAAATGCCTCAGTCGAAGTGTTTAAGCGTACATTATAATTTATACCCAAATATAGTTTTAGTATGTTTGGGTATAACCATCGTTTGATGTGCATTTAAATATCAGGTTTAAACTCTAGGCTAACTGCTATTCTATTCCAGCTATTGATCTCCAAAATAACAGTTGTTAGTTCTAGCATGCCTTGTTCGCCAAAGGCGTTGATTATGCTTTGGTAGATTTCGTCGGTGATAGTTGCCTGACTAATAGTGGTTAACGCTTCACTCCATGCTAATGCGGTTTTCTCTGCATCAGTAAAGGCATCGACTTCTTGCCATTCACTTAAAATATCTAACCGAGCTTGAGTTTCATGGTTTTTTCTGGCTTCATTAATGTGCATATTTAGACAAAACGCACAGTGATTAATTTGCGAAACCCGTATTTTAACTAAGTGGATGATGGTTTGATTGAGCGCATTATTTTTTGAAAAATCAACGTTACCTAGTTCTATAAGGTGCTTGGGAATGCGTGGGATCAGTGTATATAGTGCTTGTTGGGATAGACGATTAGCCATGTTTTTCCTCAATAGTGAATTGTTATTGAGGTTATACATTAAGTAATTATGTGTTTGCTGCCTTGTAGTTTTGCGACATTGTGGGGTAGTTTAGGTGAGAATGCTTAATATTTTACGTTTGCGATATTGCTGTGGTGTTTCAAAGGTGAAATTGAGAAACGAATGAGTGAAATGTGCATGATCATAATAACCACACTGTAATGCAATATCAGTTACTGAGGCGTGACTATTACTTAGTAATGCTCGCGCAGTTTTGAGCCGATAAAATTGCTGCAATTGGCCGGGGCTCACGCCTGCTTCTTTTTTTAAGCGCCGCTCTAACGTTCGCCGTGTTAATCCTAACTCTTTGCTTATATCGGTGGCAGAGTTCTTATGCTGGATTAGCTTTTGTATCACCTGCAGCGTGCTGCTTTTAGCAAGTTTATTGCTAATAGCTTGGTTGAGCAGCCATTGTTCGAGTAGGTATAATTGGCTGGTAAGTGGGCTGTTGTGCATTTTTTCAACGCATGCGATTAAACTGCTATACCAACGAGGGGTAAAGTCATAGCCTAGCAAGTAACTCTCTTCAGCTAAGTCATGCAATGCTATTCCGAGTAGGTGGTAAGCGCCTGTAGGAGCAAAGCGAATACTTAATAGACTATCGTGATTAGAAAAGGTTTTTGCAAGAGTATGGCGATTGAACGTGAAACTAACGATCGGCGTATCATGGCTAAAATCAATGGTTAAGCTCGCCCCTGCATCTGGGTAGAGTTTTTCGTCAAAAAATTGCGCTGTTTGCGCGCCCGAAGCACCAATTTTCCAATAACACTGCACCCAATCAGCTAAGCGTTGATCGGGCGAGAATTTTTCAAAGCTCAGGTGAGACAGTTGATTATTTACCAATAAAGTGGGCATTGTTTAGCTTAGTCTACACAATCGTTGGTGAGCTCTTCTTCTCGCAAGGTTAGCACTTCATAGCCATCAGCAGTGACAACAATAGTATGTTCCCATTGTGCAGAGAGTTTCTTGTCTCGGGTGATCACAGTCCAGCCATCTGGTTTGGTTTTTACCTTTGCGGCACCTTGATTGATCATTGGCTCAATAGTGAAGGTCATCCCTTCTTTTAGTTCTACCCCGGTGTTGCGTTTTCCGTAATGCAAAACTTGCGGTTCTTCATGCATTTGCTCACCAATGCCATGGCCGCAGTATTCACGAACAACACTGTAACCATTAGTGTGGGCAAAGTTAGCAATGGCGTTGCCAATATCGCCTAACCTTATTCCAGGCTTAACAAGTTTGATCCCTTGCCACATTGCCTCATAGGTTTTCTCAACTAAGCGTTGCGCTAGCGGTGAGACTTCACCAAGCATATACATTTTACTGGAATCAGCGATATACCCATTTTTTTCAAGAGTAATATCTAGATTAACAATATCACCCGACTTTAATGCTCGTTTAGCGTCAGGAAAACCATGGCATACAACTTCATTTACAGAACTATTTAGTACATAAGGGTAATCGTATTGACCTTTACTGGCAGGGCGAGCGGCGAGTTCATCAACAATATAGCGCTCGACTAAATCATTTATTTCCATCGTTGTGATGCCGATTTTTACCTGCTCGTCTAAATAAGCAAAGACCCGAGCGAGCAAACGACCAGACTCTCGCATCAGTGCAATTTGTGCGGGCGTTTTAATAATTATCTCACTCATGTAAATGTTCTCCCACTGTTACATTGGCATGTGCGAGTTGTTGTTTGATAATTTCGGCGTAGGTCATGGTTGGATTAAGCTCGGCCAACATGCCAATTTTTATCCAGTATTCAGATTGAGAGTTAATTGAACGCACCATAGTGGTACTAGCTTTACGAATTTCTTCGTGGAGTTGATCGCTGATTTTTACAATGCCCATGCGCTTGCCAATATATAAAACGTATACACATCGTATATAGGCAAGGATGTAAATGCAAGAGCTAAAACAAATCAGGCAGCCGAAGCTGCCTGAAAAAATAATTTTGGGCGTTATTATACTTGCGAGTCAGTGTTGTCATTGCTGCTAGTGAGTTGCTGCTCTAATAAGGCAACTTTGGCTTCAAGCTCGGTTAGCTTTTCACGGGTGCGAATAAGTACTTGGCTTTGCACATCAAATTCTTCGCGGCTGACAAAGTCCATCTCAGCAAGCTTATTTTGAATAGCTTGTTTGGTTTTTGCTTCAAACGTATCGGCAAGGTTTTTAACACCTTGTGGCATGTTGTTAGAAATTTGCTTGGCAATTTCTTCAAGTTTTGCTGGGTTGATCATGTCTGTCCCTTACTCTCGCGTAAATGATAATGACCAATATTACCTTATTGGCTAGGCGTATTGTAGTGATTACGTTAAAATTGGCTGTCTTTAATGCAATCTCTTTGGTCGATATGAAACTCAATCCTAAACAAGATGAAGCGGTAAAATATATTAGTGGTCCATGCCTAGTGCTGGCAGGGGCTGGCTCAGGGAAAACCCGTGTAATTACTAATAAAATCGCTTACTTAGTACAAAAATGTGAGTATCAAGCACGTAATATTGCAGCGGTAACCTTTACCAATAAAGCGGCAAAAGAGATGCGTGAGCGCGTTTTTCAAACCTTAGGTAAAAAAGAGTCTAAAGGCTTGTGGGTTTCTACGTTTCATACCCTAGGGCTTGAAATCATTAAAAAAGAGCTCACAACACTGGGATTTAAACCAGGTTTTTCGCTGTTTGATGATCAAGATACCAGCCAGCTGATTGCTGATTTAACCGAAGAAGAGCTCAAAAAAGACAAAGATTTACTCAACTTATTAAAAATGCAAATAGGTAGCTGGAAGAACGAATTAATTCTACCAGAGCAAGCCATTCGCGAAGCGCGAGATCCACAAAAAGCGTTATTTTCACAGTTGTATGCGCGTTATCAAATTCAGCTACGTGCTTACAACGCGCTGGATTTTGATGATTTGATTATGATCCCAACGTTGCTGCTTACCAATAATGCAACGTCGCGTGAGCGCTGGCAGCAACGGTTTCGTTACCTGTTAGTGGATGAATATCAAGATACTAACACCAGCCAATATCAATTAGTTAAGCTGTTAGTTGGTGAGCGTGCGCGTTTTACAGTGGTAGGTGATGATGATCAATCTATTTATTCTTGGCGTGGCGCTCGGCCACAAAACTTAGTACTCCTTAGCAAGGATTACCCAGGTTTAAGGTTAATCAAGTTAGAGCAAAATTATCGTAGTGTGAAGCGCGTTTTAAAAGCGGCTAATATTCTGATTGCCAATAATCCTCATGAATTTGAGAAAAAGCTGTTTAGTGATTTAGAAAATGGTGAGCCGTTAAAAGTAATTGGTTGTCGTGATGAAGAGCACGAATCAGAGCGCGTTGTTGCAGAAATTATCTCGCATAAATTTATGAAGCGCACCAGTTACAAAGATTACGCTATTTTATACCGTGGTAATCATCAGGCGCGTGGTTTTGAAAAATCACTCATGAGTAACCGCATACCGTATAAAATTAGTGGCGGTATGTCGTTTTTCTCACGTTCAGAAATTAAAGATATTATGGCGTACCTACGCTTATTGGTTAATCAAGATGACGATAACGCATTTTTACGTATCGTAAATACCCCGCGACGTGAAATTGGTACAGTGACGCTTGAAAAACTGGGCACTTTGGCCAATGAAAAGCATGCGAGCTTATTTGCTACTTGTTTTGATAATGACTTGGGTTACCGTTTAAAGGGACGAGGTTTGAACTCGCTGGCAGGATTTGCTCGTTGGGTTGTTGAGCTTTCAGATAATGCAGTACGTGGCGATACGTTAGAAGCAGTAAAAGATTTAGTGAGACAAATAAATTACGAAGCCTATTTGTACGAGTCATCTCCAAGTGCAAAAGCGGCTGAAATGCGTATGAAAAACGTCTCTGAATTATATCGTTGGATCACCGATATGTTAACCGGCGATGCTGATAATCAACCTTTAACGCTTGCTGAAGTTGTGAGTAAGTTAACTTTACGCGATATGCTAGAGCGTAATGAGGAAGAAGACGAAGCCGATGCCGTGCAGTTATCAACGTTACATGCATCAAAGGGTTTAGAGTATCCTTACGTGTTTATGGTCGGTATGGAAGAAGGATTACTGCCGCACCAAGTAAGTATTGACGAGGATAATGTAGATGAAGAGCGCCGTTTGGCGTACGTAGGTATTACCCGTGCTCAACAGGAGTTGACCATGACCTATGCAAAAATTCGTCGTCAATTTGGCGAAACATCACAAACCGAGTTGAGTCGATTTATACAAGAACTACCGCAAGATGATTTAGAGTTTGAGAATCGAAAGGCACCAAATACCCAAGCTCAGCGGATGGAAAAAGGCCAAGCTCGTGTTGCAAATTTAAGAGCGATGCTTAAAAAGCCAGAGTAGTGGTTTGGGTATGTTTATCCAGGGCTGGGCTAATTAAGTATCTGTTCGTTATTGAGTGGAGCATTTTTTATAAGGGGAATGTTTATCGCATGTTGTTTCCCAACAAAAAGTGATAATCCATGGGTATCGAGTAGGGCTCTAAAATTAAGAATTGAAGGGCCCTTTGCAATGACTTTTATTTGTTTTATTTTCGTAATTGCTAACACGCCTTGCAGCTGTAAATCATAGCTTTCTTGCTGCAAAACACGTTTACTAAAAGTAGAGCTAAGCAATAAATAATCAAACTGTAACTCGGTCAATAAATTTAGCTCGCAACGGTCTTTGGCAAAGTCATTTAAGCCAATTGAATATCCTTGTTCGCTTAAAGTTTTTAGGTTACTTACTTGAACCGCCGATGCATAACGAATTTCTTGTTCGTTAAATAACAGGCAAATATGGTTTTTAATATTCAAGTTTTTAAGTGATTGGCATAAGGCCCTAAATTCCGTTTTTTCTAGTAGTAGTCCTGAGCAGGGAAATAAAATCATCGCTAATTGTGCCGATTTAGCTTGCTCGCATGCATTACGCAGTAGTTGTAACTCAACCTCTAATTGTTGCGCTTTATCAGCTGCAAATTTCTTGAGTATGTCAAAACTGGTACTGCCAAGTACAGGATGCTCTCCAAATGCTTCAAGTAATGTTTCTGACTGATATTGTTCACTAAGGGTAACAATTTCAGAGCTGCGAAAATTCATCGGGAGTGAGTCTAAATGGTGGCTTGATTCAAACACATGACGACTTGAAGCTGCATTAACACTCAGCAGAGGATGATAAAATTCAAAACGGCTACGACCTGCATTTTTTGCGTAATACATCGCGGCATCGGCATCTCTAATAATTTCATCGGTATGTTTATAATTCTTTTTTGAATATGTAATGCCTATACTTGCACCACTTTGTACGCAAATTCCTTTCATACAAAATGGTTTTTTCATTATTTTAATCAATCTTTTAGCAATGTCTTCAGCTTGCTGACGACAGGTTAAATGCGTTAATAAGATAACAAATTCATCGCCTCCTAATCGCGCTAATAAATCGTGTTCGCGTATACATTGGGAGAATGACTCACCAACACCGATTAAAAATTGATCTCCAGCCTGATGGCCGAGTTGATCATTTATGTCTTTAAATTTATCCAAATCAATAAACAGTACTGCAAACTCTTGCTCAGGGTAGCGCTGATAATGCTGTAATGTTTTTTCTAACTGGGTTAAAAACAAACTACGATTTGGTAGTCCTGTAAGAGGATCATGATGAGCGTCATGGTACAATTGTTGTTCTATTTTTTTACGCTCTTCGATTTGCATATGCAAATGCATATTTGTTTGGCTGATTTCTTTTGTTTTTTTTGCAACGCGAAGTTCAAGATCTTGATGGCTTTCTTTTAATGCTTGGTTAGCTAAATGAGCCTGTAATACGGTCGCTATTTGATGCGAAACAAATGTAATTAGTTCAAAGTCATCTTGGCTAAAGTTATGTTTGTTACTATAGGCTTGGCAAACAATAAGACCAATAACACCTTGTGCTGTTTTCAGTGGAGCGCCGAGCCAGCTTGTGGCAGTCTGTGATTCAGGTACTTGGGTTGGTCGTTCAATTATACCAGAATCAATGAGAATGTTTGCTCGCTTATCATCAATTAACTGCGTTTGTTCAGTGCTGATCACTAATTCGCTGTAACCCTTAGCAAAGGGGCGAGGTTGGGTATTGTGATTAAACTCATCAATGCAATAGGGGAAGCTCAGCCAACCAGACTCTCGGTCATGCAAGGCTATATATAAGTTATCAGCATAAGTAATTGATTTTATTATTTCATGTACTTGTTGGTACACTTCTTCTATGTGTTTACTCTGTGTTGCAAGCTCTGAGATTTTAAACAAAATATGCTGGCGTTCTAGGGTTTTTTTATGCTGCTCTACTTCTAAGTTAAGTGCTTCGTTACTTTGAGTGAGTGCGCGCGTTCTAATTTTTACTTCTGACTCGAGTAGTTCCCGTTTTTTAACCCGCTCGATTGCTGTTGATAGATATAGCGACATTACTTCAAGTAGCTCTATCTGTTGTTCGCTATAGCTTTGTTGCTTATCGTAACTCTGCGCAACTAATACACCAATTATGCTTTGCTCTCGGTAGACGGGCACACCAACCCAATGTTCCGCGGGCGTACCAAGCACGCGGAATAAACCTTTATCAGCAGCAACCTGCATTTCATCACCTTGATAGTAGATGGTTTTTCCGCATTTAAATACATAACCGGTAACCCCATAGCTAAAATTATGGTCTTGATGAAGAGGCACCGAAATACCATCTTTTTCATCTGCAAAATAAGACAGCTCAAGTGTATTGGTAAATTGATTTAGTAGAACAACATAAAAGCTTTTACTTGGTACGTAATCTTGCAAAATGTTATGTATGGCGGGGTAGAGCAGGCTTAATTCGGCAACAGTACTGGCTTGCTCTGATAATTGTATCAGGGCATTTTGCAAGTGATGTGATTGCTTGTACTTCTGTACTAGTGCATTTAAACGTGCATTCTTGTGCTCTAGTTTTTGCAGTAAAGCTGCTTTATCTTCCACTAACGTTGGACCGATTGTTATTATTGTATATTTATTATTCTTATATTTTCATTTTTTAGCTTAATCGTCAAGTAGATAATAGTATTAGAAAGAGATAATGAAAAATAATGATATAAGACTTTGTTTTTATACTTCAGCAATAAAAAAGGCTGATAAAAATCAGCCTTTCATAATTTAGTCTAAGTAATTAAGTATTGCTATTTAGTCATGAACGTAATAGCTGCTTGAATCTCATCATCAGAGCAGTCCATACACGTGCCTCTAGGAGGCATTGCATTAAAGCCATTAATAGCATGTTCTAAAAGTGTGTCAGCACCTTTAGCTAAGCGAGGCGTCCAATCGTCAGCAGATTTAGGTGCACCTAATGCACCTGTACCGTGACATGCAAAACATGATGCTTGGTAAACTTGCTCGCCAGTACGAGGGCCAGTAGGCACATCAGCAACTGCTGCTTTAGCGCCTTCAAAGTAAACGGCACCAATAGGTGCGATACGTTTTTTGATTGCATCTTCAGTCATAGAGTTATCATATGGCTGTGCGTATGCGGTAGTTGTTAGCAATAATAATGCAGCTGATAGTTTTTTCATTTTGCCTTGCTCACTTCGATTTGAACGTGATCAATCACGATAGATGACGGAATTTAGAACGATTATAACGCTTAGCCACCATTTATAAAACGCTACGATGGATTTTTATTATGAAAAAACAATATTTTTTGCGTTAGCGCAAGAAATGACACAATGGAACTTGTCGGTTTAAGGGACTTGGCTGGTATTTTAGGCACGTTAGGCATGATGAAGTTTATAGTGGAATAACTTAACCACGCTAAACGTCTAACTGGCTAAGTTATTCTAATTATTATACCCAAACCACCTCAAGATGCGAGCGTCGTTGGAATTTAAAGCGATTTAGGCAAGGTATTGGTTGCAAGTAATAGTCGTTCTATTGTTAAAATCAATCTTTTATAAAAGTAACGCAGTATAAATCTCTTTAAAAACAACCAACCGGGTGTTTTAAAGGTACTTACTCTCATCGTTGTTACTTCTTAAAAGGGACTGCCATTGTTGCAAAATAACGCCTTGATATTAAGCCCCTGTGAAACGCTGAATTCTGTATCTTGAGGTGGCTCGGGTATGGTTGCTAGCTCATGCGTAATACTGCGCCAACTAGCTTTTCAATTCCAGCATCTGCTTCTAGAATCGATTGCGCTAACATGTAAGCAGGGGTGCTCACGAGTTTGTACTGTTCATCAATTACGATGTCACTTACTGCGCAATCAACGTGCTGAGCACCTAATTTTTGCATGGCGTGTGCTGTATTAGCATCATTACCAATTGTTGCTTTTACGCCAGTATTATAAATCAATGGGATCATTGCAGGGGCGATGCACATATAGCCTGCTGGCTTATTTGCATTAGCAAAGGCTTGGCAAGCACGTAACATCTGAGGATTCACCTGTGCATCAGATCCTTTTATAGCAAAATCACATAGGTTTTTTGCTGCACCAAAACCACCAGGAATAATTAAGCCATCAAAGTCATTTGCAGTGAGCTCTGTGAGAGCTTTTATATCACCGCGAGCAATACGTGCGGCTTCCACTAACACATTACGGTTAGGTTGCATTTCTTCACCATTGAGGTGATTAATGGTGTGCAATTGATCAATATCAGGAGCAAAACATTGATAACTAGCGCCTGCTTTAGCTATATGTAATAAAGTTAATACAGCTTCGTTGATTTCTGCGCCGTCATAAACACCACAACCAGCTAAAATTACAGCTATCTTTTTCATGCCTTTACTCTCCTTTAGTTTTAGTCGTATCAGTTTAGCATGGTCAACTAACTTGAGCTTCGGAATCGAGCGGGCTCGATAACTGTTCCTGCGTTATTCTACTGGCTCACATCCTGTGAGAATAAGTAAAAACCGAGCAAAGCTTCCGCGTCCTGCTCACGCCCTTACTTACATCGGTGTAGGCAACAAAGAGTTAATCGCCCCTAGGAAGAACCCTTTGGGCAGCGCATGTATGGCATTTATAATGCGTTATCGTCTATTTATGGGGGAACAACCACACGCCCTAGTCCAAAGCGCAAGTTAACTAATCGTAGTCGTGATTTCTATAAGATCACTGATGATCTTAGAAAGTTAATTTAAAATAATTTTACTTTTAAAATTAACTTTAAGCGGAGTAAAAGCACGCTATATACTTTTTTTTAAGTTTGCTAATAGGAAAAAATTATAAAGGATCGCTATGATCTTTGATCCATTGTGGTAGAATACTCGTCCGGTTATTTAGAAGCTTTAAAATAATCGAGAAACTAGATTGAATGAACAAAGACTTAAAAATTTTTTCCACATTCAGCTAATAAAATAATAAAAAAGAACATCGTATTATCTTTTTAAATAAAACAATAACTTACATTTTTTCTAAGTCGTTTTTACTACTTTGGAAGAATTTTCCGTGGTTGTTATCTACATAGTTATCCACAACTTACTCTTTTAATGATTACTTGCGTAACTAATTCACAGTCGTTTTCTGTACTGCCTTATGGCATGCTTGTAATTATTTAGTTTTTATCTCATTTAGGATCCAATTACACCATGGCTCAGATCCCCGAAAACCCACTTATTTTAGTTGATGGTTCATCGTATTTATTTCGTGCTTATCATTCTCCGCCACACTTAACAAACTCTAAAGGCGAAGCTACTGGCGCTATTTATGGCGTAGTTAATATGATGAAAAGTCTGATCAAGCAGTATGATCCAAGTCATATGGTGGTGATTTTTGATGCCAAAGGTAAAACCTTCCGTAACGATATGTACAGTGAATATAAAGCCAATCGCCCGCCTATGCCGGATGATTTACGCACTCAGATAGCGCCACTACACGATATTATTAGAGCGATGGGCTTTCCGTTGATCAGCATTGAAGGTGTTGAAGCCGATGATGTGATTGGTACGTTTGCACGTATTGCTTCTGAGCAAAAACGTCACGTATTAGTGTCAACGGGTGATAAAGACATGGCTCAGCTTGTTAATGAGCATGTTACTTTGATCAATACGATGACTGATAGCATTTCAGATCCCGTCACTGTGGTTGAAAAGTTCGGTGTTGGCCCTGAATTGATCATTGATTATTTAGCTTTGATGGGTGATAAGGTTGATAACATACCAGGTGTAGATGGGTGTGGACCAAAAACAGCGGTTAAGTGGCTACAAAAATATGGATCATTACAAGGTGTATTAGATCATGTGAGTGAGATCAAAGGTAAAATAGGTGAAAAGCTGGCAGCAGCCGTACCTCATTTACCATTGAGTTATGAACTTGCGACAATAAAGTGTGATGTTGAGGTTGAATCAGATCTAGATACGTTCAAGCTACAAGAGCCTGATCGTGATGCGTTGATTGCTTTATATGGTGAATGTGAATTCCGCCGCTGGTTGGCTGAGTTACTCGACAATCCAAAAGATGCTGAGACTCATTTAGCCGTGCCAAGTGAAGTGAGTGAATTGCCGCAAGTGGTAGACGCTCACTATGAAACAATCCTTACTGAAACACAGCTTGATACGTTAGTTGAGCAATTAAATGCTGCTGAATTATTTGCTTTTGATACTGAAACAACCAGCTTAGATTACATGCAAGCGCAGTTAGTCGGCATGAGCTTTGCCATAAAGGCTGGTGAAGCGGTTTATTTACCCGTTGCCCACGATTACCCCGGCGCACCGCAGCAATTAAGTTTAGAGACTGTGATGGCGAAGATTGGGCCAATTTTAGCAGATGAAAATAAAGCCAAAGTAGGGCAAAACCTTAAATACGATAAAAGCGTATTAGCGAATGCTGGTTTTGAACTAAAAGGGATTAAGTTCGATACCATGCTTGAGTCATACGTGTTTAACAGTGTAGGCACACGCCACGATATGGACTCTTTAGCATTAAAATATTTAGGTCATAAGAATATCAGCTTTGAAGATATTGCAGGTAAAGGCAAAAAACAGCTAACGTTTAACCAAATTGAACTTGAAAAAGCCGCACCGTATGCAGCAGAAGATGCGGATATAACCCTACGATTGCACCAAGTACTTTGGCCTAAAATTGAAGCCGACGATAAGCTTAAATCAGTATTCGAAGAAATTGAATTACCATTAATTAGTGTTATTTCAGATATAGAACGCACCGGCGTAGCGATTGATAGCAAGATGCTAGCAGCGCATAGCCAGCGTTTAGGTGAGCGACTTATTGAGCTTGAAAAAGAAGCGCATGAAATAGCAGGCGAACCATTTAATTTAAGTTCACCTAAGCAGTTACAAGTATTATTGTTTGAAAAGCTTGAGCTGCCAGTTATTAAGAAAACGCCAAAAGGTGCCCCATCAACCGCTGAAGAAGTGCTGCAAGAATTAGCGCATGATTATCCGTTGCCTAAAGTTATTATTGAGCACCGTGGTTTATCTAAGCTTAAATCGACCTACACTGACAAACTACCGCTAATGGTCAATGCGCAGACTAACCGCGTGCATACCTCGTATCATCAAGCAGTGACAGCAACAGGGCGTTTAAGCTCGACGGATCCAAATTTACAGAATATTCCAATTCGCTCAGAAGAAGGGCGTCGTATTCGTGAAGCATTTATAGCCGCTGAGGGTTATAAAATTGTCGCTGCCGATTACAGTCAAATTGAATTACGTATAATGGCGCATTTATCGCAAGATAAAGGCTTATTGAATGCGTTCGCACAAGGCTTAGATGTACACAGTGCAACTGCGGCTGAAGTGTTTGGTGTTGACTTAGATGATGTAACCACAGATATGCGCCGTAAAGCGAAAGCGGTAAACTTTGGTTTGATTTATGGTATGTCAGCCTTTGGTTTAGCACGTCAACTTGATGTGCCACGCCATGAAGCACAGCACTATATCGACAAATATTTTGAGCGTTTCCCGGGGGTATTAGAGTACATGGAATCAACGCGAGAAAAAGCCGCTAAAAATGGCTATGTTGAAACCATTTTTGGTCGTCGCTTACATTTACCTGAAATTAATGCTCGCAACGGTGCTCGTCGTAAAGGTGCTGAACGCGCAGCGATTAATGCGCCAATGCAAGGCACTGCGGCAGACATCATTAAAAAAGCTATGCTGACAGTTCACAAATGGGTGCATGAGCAAGCACCCAATACAGTGAAGTTATTGATGCAAGTACACGATGAATTAGTATTTGAAATCAAAACAGAATGTGCTGAAAAATACACGGTAGAAATTTGTAGATTAATGTCAGAAGCTGCGAAGCTAGATGTGCCATTAATTGTTGAAGCCGATGTTGGTGACAACTGGGAGCAAGCACATTAATAGATAAACAAGCTCTGAGGAGTTTACAGAGTGAAAAAACGCGGCTAGAGCCGCGTTTTTTATGTACGAGGATAAATTGCCAAAAATCGTCGCTTTTGGTTAGGTGTTAAATGCTCATCAAGTAAAGCCGTAATTTTTTGTTTGGCTTGTTCTTTATCATATTGCTCATTTAATAAATTTATTTGAGAGATTAATTGCTTACTCAATACTTGCCATTGTTCTCGCTGTTGCTGCAATGCGATTAAACGTGTTGCGCTCGCATCACCAAACTCGCTCGCCAGTTGGTTGTAATCGGAATTGATGAGTGCCTTTTCAAATTCATTATTCAATGCCTGTAACTGTTTGCTGGGTTTTAGTGCTTGAGTAAGGCGTTCAGGTAATGCACTTTCAAGATTCACTAGTAGCTGTTGTTTTAACTCATCGCTTATTGTTTCATCTTCGTTAATTTCAAGCTTAGCAATCGTATAGCGTTGCCATTGGTTGTCGTCATCGAATAGTAAAGCGATTTCATCGTCGCTAAAAAAGCGGCTTTGAAAAGCGATCATTGTTTTTAATTGCTCTGACAGTGGTAGCGCAATCAGCGTATATTGCAACTGAGCAAGTTCCTGCTTAAAGCTTAAGTAACGTGTAAATAAAGCCGCATGTTTTTTACATTGTACTATTTGCGTGCAGGCGTGTTGTGTTTGTTCAATATTAAAATGCTCGCGTTCTTGCTCAGCTAAAATAACGTGTTCAAATATGTCGTCAACCGCTGTGGGTATTGTTACAGCTGGCAAGGAGGCCCGTTTGTCAGCGGGGTAGAGAAAGTAACTAACAACAAGGACTGTGGTGATTACCACAAGTCCTATTCGATATGAGCGAGACATACTCTATAAGCCCATTCTTTTTAAACGGTTCGCATGTTGGCGGTAAACCGTTAATGGGTCAGTTTCAAAAATATGATGAAAGCCAATCATCTGATTTACTTCATCAAGGTGGTTCATTTTGTAGTTGTCCTTCAAAACATAACCAAGGTGGCTGCTACAACGAGATACTAACCCATCATCGTCCCCAGGGATAAGGAGTGATGTGATTGCTAATGCGGCATCTGACGGGTCAAAAATATTAGTAAGTGTACGCGTTCCACTCCATGAAAAATAGTAAACCCCATTACTTGCTTGCATAGGGCCTTGTTCGCATTGTGATGCAGGCAAACCCTCAGGGTATTTTAGATTAAACGCGAGTGCACCTTCAGTGGTTAAGCTCTCAAGTGCACCCACCGCATTTTGTGGCAAACCACTATTACCTGAAAGTAAGGCTATTAACCCGCCAAAAGCATTGAATGCTGTTTTGGCTACTCCCTCAAGCTTTGAGCCGGGGGTAAGACCTTGACGAACAACGTCTGCAACAGGGCTACCAAAGTTAACGCCTCCAACGCTGGTTGCTGAAGCTACAATGTCTGGGCGAATAGATGCTACATAACGAATACTCTGAGCCCCTTGACTATGGCCAATTAAATTAACTTTACTCGCCCCTGTTAATGCCATTATTTGCTCGACTTGCAGCAATAATTGTTCACCTCGTTGCTCAGAACTATTTACAGAGGAAACCGAAGTGACATAAACGCGTGCGCCATCTTTACTTAAATTTGTTGGTAGACGATAGAAGTAATCAATCCCTAATACATCATCAAAACCCATAATCCCATGTGCTAACACGAGGGGGTATTTAGTTTGGGTATAACCTGCACTTGCTGCAGAGCTAAAAATAAACAATAAGCTACAAATAGATAGAACGATTATTTTTTTCATCAAGAGTACTCTTTGTGTGTGTTTTATAATCACACTATTAAATTGCACTGGGCAGTAAAATGGTGTGGAGCTTTTATTCTATTATTGCTAATAGAGCAAATTATCACCGCTTTATCAATGTTAATTTTAAGTTAAATTAAAATATAATTTGTAGGATTAGTTATATGTTTATCAATTCTTTCAATTCGTCTGTGTATTTAGTTTATTTATGTGAACTAGTTTGGTAAAGTCCGCGCCGTCCTCATCCTGTAGGACATCCTGTTGATGATGCACTCGAAAGGGTGCAACGTATTGATAGCTTCTCCCCAGTTTGCTATGCCGGCCCCGCATTAATTTGCGGGGCCGTTTTTTTGTTATTTAGATGTTAATTATCAAGACGTTGATTGCACTTAATAATGCAAGTGATACTATTAAGACTCATTTTCATTATTAAAGAGTTGCGTCATGATTAAGTCATTTGCGATTATTGGTTTATCACTCACTAGTTTATTTTCAGCCAGCTTTGCGCATGCAGATTGGCAGCTTGATAACGAGCATAGTAAAGTTAGTTTTGTATCAATTAAAAGTAATTCAATTGCTGAGGCGCATCACTTTAAGGCATTAACGGGTGAGCTTTTGGAGCAAGGTCAATTTAAATTAGAAATAGACCTTAATTCAGTTGAAACGCTTATTCCTATTCGTAACGAGCGCATGAGTAAGTTGCTTTTTGAGGTTGCTAAATTTCCTGCTGCGACACTTAGCGCCGATTTATCAAGCGTAGTAAAAATACTAAAGCCAGGTTTGCACCTTCTTGAAGGAAAAAAAGCAGAGCTGAATTTTCATGGTCAAACAAAAACATTGAACATTGATGTATTAGTGACAGTATTAGAAAACGGCGATATGACGGTAAGTTCGTTTACACCTGTGATTATTAATGCCGCTGACTTTAGTGTGACTGAAGGCATTACACAGTTACAAAAGTTAGCTGGATTACCCTCTATAGCAACCGCAGTACCCGTCACGTTTACACTAACACTTAAAAAACAGTGATCTCACTCAAAGAGTTGGCTGCCCAATTGAGTCAGCCAAGCAAGCCGTTTGATAGTTGGCAACCGGCTCATTGTGGGGAGCTGCCCATTGTTATTGATGCGCAAGGCAAATGGCATTATGCAGGTAGCGAGATAACACGCAGTGCAATGGTTAAGCTATTTGCTAGCGTATTATGTAAAGAGCAAGGTCAGTTTTACTTAAAAACACCCGTTGAGAAAATCGCAATTACAGTTATTGATGCGCCTTTTAATATTATTGCATGGCACATGGAGCAGACAGCGCAAGGCACAGTACTGTGTTGTCGTGACAACATAGAAAGAACGTGGTTGGTCAGTGCTGATTTACCATTGGTAATGCAAAACTATCAAGGCGATGACATACCTTATTTACAATTACCAAATGGATGTAGTGCACGAATAGCGAGAAGTGTATTTTATCAGTGGGCTGAAGAAATAGCACAAGCTGATGAGCAAGGCTATTTCATTCAATCTGCAGGGCAGCGTTTTTATTTAAATGTGTAGTTGTTTAACTAAGCTGAGTTTAACTCGCATCTGATTCAGGTGTTTGTTCTGGTTCTTGTGGCGGGATAGCGATAATAGGCCCTAAGAACCATTCATCTAATTTTTTAGCAACTTCAGGTAAGCCTGTGCCTTTTAATGATGAAAAGGCATGCACAGTGATATCACCATCAAGTGTGCTAAGTTCACGGCGAACTTGCAATACTTGTGCTTTACGTGCACCTTGTTTTAGCTTATCAGCCTTTGTTAAAAGCGCTAACACAGGAATTTCACTGCCAATAGCCCAGTTAATTAAATCACGGTCTAAATCTTTTAATGGGTGGCGAATATCCATTAAAATCACGATACCTTTTAAGCTTTGGCGTTTTTGCAGATACTCACCTAATGATTTCTGCCACTTCTTTTTCATTTCGATTGGTACTTTAGCAAAACCATAACCAGGTAAATCGATTAAACGCATATCATCAACATCAGCAAGCTCAAATGTATTGATCAGCTGTGTACGACCAGGCGTTTTACTGGTACGTGCTAGTTTTTGATCTGTTAGTGCATTTAGCGCACTCGATTTACCTGCGTTGGAGCGACCAGCAAATGCAACTTCAATTCCCGTATCAGCAGGTAATTTAGTGATGTCTGGAGCGCTGGTAACGAACGACGCAGTGTTATATTTGATACGAGATTTGAGCACAGGCTTTCCTAAGTACATAAATAAAGAAGAAGAGTAAACTAATTTTACTCAAGGCGCGTATTTTATACTATTACAGCCGTATTAAAAAGCGTCTTTAGGTCTTCAAAAGGGCTTAAAATTGAGTAAAACTATGCAACTAAAGCTTAATCTAGGTCAAAACCCTATAATTTATAAGTTTAATGTGAGTAGAAAACGTGCCAGAGAATTTATTATCGTGTAGAATATACATATCACAACATCCATATTGTAGATGATACAGGGTCGGAACAGAGAATTCACCATGAAAAAAATAGCACTATCTTTAACTATATTGCTTGGTGCGTTGTCAGCAAGCAACGCAACAGCATTTGATGGCGATGTAAACGCAGGTAAAGAAAAATCAGCAACGTGTGCGGCTTGTCACGGCCCAGACGGTAATGCACCGATTAATATCTACCCGAAAATTGCAGGCCAACACGCAGATTACATATACAAGCAACTTACCGAATTTAAACTTGGTATGACTTCGGGTGGCAAAAGCGGCCGAATGGATCCTGTTATGAGCGCAATGGCAATGCCATTAAGCGATCAAGACATGAAAGACTTATCAGCTTATTTTTCGTCATTAAACATGTCTGAAGGTGAAACACCTAAAGATGTAGTTGAAGTTGGCGCAATGCTTTTTAAAGCTGGAGATGCTGAACGTGGTATTCCATCGTGTGCATCATGTCATGGTCCACGCGGCAATGGTTCTTCATTAGCTAAGTTTCCAAAAATTTCTTTCCAACATCCAGAATATATCAAAGCACAGCTTGAGAAATTCCGTGATGGCTCACGTGAAAATGATTTAAATGGAATGATGAAAGATATTGCTCAAAAACTAACAGATAAAGATATCGAAGTACTTTCTAAGTACTTAGGTGGTCTACACTAAAGTAGTATGGAATAGCTTGGTTTTTAGTACTAAGCTCTATACTAATGATAAAAAGCAGCATTCGCTGCTTTTTTTGTGTCCAGAATTTGCCGATATAACCTACTCGCCTGTGAGACATTGACCATACTGCGTTGTAAGCTAAGTCTTATTTTAATTTCACTTATTGAAGTAACCTATTGTAATTTAATGTTTTCGTCATGTTGCAATTTGAGCGGTGCAATAAATATTATATAAATTAGTTGTAACAAATTTATTAATGCGTAAATTAACCCCTGTCGCTGAAACAATAAAAACAATATGGATTTAACTATACGGAAAGTAGTACGGCGATAATACTGGGGTTAAAACATCGGTTGATGTTCTCAAAGGAAATACTAAAAAAGTGTCAATGAAGACCGATAATAATAAAAAGTCATGGAAGTTAAAAAATAATAATAAAATGGAATGCCACACGGAAGGTAAATATAATAAAAAAATGGAACAACAATAATAACAATAAAAATAAAGACTAAAAAGTCGAAGGGAGAAGTGTCCAGTTAAATGGCGCTCAGATTAGCAGGCGGTAGAGATGTTTTCTCTACCGCCTTTTTATTTGTCCTGTTACAATGGCAACCGTTTATACTTAAAAGTATAAAGTGCGCTAGTAGTCGAGTTACCCAACCTCAATCCGCACAAACCAAATTCTTCTGGCAAGGCCAGCATCGCAACGCTAAATGAGTGTTGCTCAAAACCTCTTAAGTGAGATGATCAAGATATGAGTAGAACGAAAAAATCACGTAAAAGCCCATCAAATGGCCCTGTTCGTTTAAGCCAAGATAAGCTTAAAGAAATGCGTGCACTGAAAGAACAACGTGTTAAAAAAACCAAAGGCGCTAAGTCAGGTTCACGTAATTCGATTGAAGCTTTAAAGCCTGATACAAAAAGTAATCAGCATAATAAAGATAAGCGTGTTGGTAGTAAAAAGCCAATATCTTTAGTTGCTGTTGCACCAGAGCCTGTCATTGAATTAAAGCGTAACTTAAAGCCACAAGTTGAGTTGAAAAAAGTTGTGCAGCCAGAGTTTACGCCAGAGCAAGAACTGGAAGCGCTAGAAAATGATGAGCGTTTGTTAAAACTAGTTGAGATACATGAAAGCGGTACTCTATTAACAGGTAAAGATGCAAAATACTTCAACAGTCGTATCGACCGTCATCAAGAGTTATGTGAATTGCTTGGTATAGAAGATGAAGACGGGGATGACTTTGATGATGAAGATTTCATCGAAGAAAGTAACAGTGACTTTGATAATTATTTATCTAATGATTTAGCCAATGAATGGCTAGATGATGAGGACGATAAATAATGAATGTGATGATCTTAGCTCTGTGTGTGGGCGCTGTGATCATCGCAGGGTTGGCATTTTATGCAGGGCAATTGCTGTATAAGGTGAGTGCGCAAAAGAAGCTCATAGCTAAAGAGCAGGCTAAGCAGCAAGCAAAGCTTGCTAAATCTCGTTTAGAGCGCAATGCTAAGCTTGCAGATAGTATTCATTTGATTGCTCGAGCAATGCATCAAGAGCAGTGTGAGTTCTCTGAAGGCTGTTTACGTATTTGGGTGTTGATGTCGCAATATAGCTTTGAACATGATGATGACCTTACTATGCGTTATCCTGGTATTTTTGCGATGTATGAAGTGGTTAAAGAAATGCCGACTCATGATGCGCGTAAAAAGTATTCAAAGAAAGAAATATTTAAGCTAGATAGTGCACGCTGGCGTGCTGAAGAAAGTAACGCTGATGCGATTAAAGCTGACTGTGAGAAAATCATTGAAGATTTCAAAGCTGCTCCGGGCAGCGAGAATGTCGTTTTTAACTAACTTGTTCACAATAGCTAAATTGAAAAAGCAGACCTAGGTCTGCTTTTTTGTTTTGACCATTTAGGCTAAATTACTCGTGAGAATCGCGTCGCGTTTATTTGTTTTTGCAAATGAGCATCAAAGCACATACAAATTATACGAATAAACAAATTACCACGAGCGGTGACAATAATACGTTTGCCGTCAATAGCTACCATACCGTCGGCAATTAGTGGCTCTAGAGCTTTGAGCGAGCTTTCAAAGTAGTGCTCAAAGTCGAGTTGATATAGATCAGCAATGCTTTGCATATTGAGTTCAAAGTGACAAATAAGTTGTTTGATGACAGTTGCGCGTATCACGTCATCGCTGTCCAGTTGCATTCCTTTAGTTATTGCACAGCCAAGTTGATGATCTAGGGCGTAGTAATAATGCTTCAACTCTTTTTGGTTCTGTAAAATGGCAGTGCCGATTTGTGAAATAGACGATACGCCTAACCCCAGTAAATCACAGTTTCCATGGGTGGTATAGCCTTGAAAGTTACGATGTAATTGTTGACTATTTTGCGCGACGGCTAATTCATTTGTGGTTTTAGCAAAGTGATCCATCCCTATAAATTGATAACCAGCATCGCTCATTTGCTCTAAGGTATTTTTAAACATGGTAAGTTTATCGTGCGCGTTAGGTAGATCGGCATCTTTAATTTTGCGCTGCGCGGCAAAGCGATCGGGTAAATGTGCATAATTAAATACAGAGACACGATCAGGACTAAGGGCAATAAGCTGATCTATCGTTTCTTTAAAGCTCTGAGGCGTTTGCAAAGGTAAGCCATAAATCATATCAGCGTTAATTGATGTAAAGCCAAGCTTGCGGGCTTCACTAATCAAGCCTTTCACATCATCGGCACTTTGTGGGCGATTGACTGCAAGCTGTACTGCATCATTAAAATCTTGAATTCCAAACGACACGCGATTAAAACCAAGTGTGCGTAAGTGGCTGAGCATACCATCAGCTAGTGATCGTGGATCTATTTCAATACCACGCTCAGCATTGGCTGTAAATTTAAAGTGTTGGTTTAATAACGAGATTAAGCGACTCATTTGTTCGGCGGTTAAAAAAGTGGGTGTGCCACCCCCTAAATGTAGCTGTTCAACATGATATTGTTCAAATAACGGTGCTTGCGCAATGATTTCTTTTTCAAGGTAATCAAGATACAGATCAGCTTTTGATTGATGGCGGGTAATCACTTTGTTACAACCACAGTAATAGCAAAGCTGGCTACAAAACGGGATATGAATATATAAAGATAAGCTGCGATTATTGGATGAATTAATTGCACGGAGCAAATCTTGCTGTTGGTAGCCATCATCAAACGACAATGCTGTGGGGTAGGAGGTGTACCTTGGTCCAGACACATTGTATTTATTTATTAAGCTTTGATCCCACTTGGGTAAATTAATCATCACGCGCACCTTTACGATTGTTTTAACAATTATAAAAAAGCTGTGTAATGTCAGTATTGATCTGCAACAAAAAAGAGTGCTGTAAGCGCACTCTTTTTATGGTTTGTAGAGTCGTTAAAGTTTGAATTGGTTTACAGTATTGTTCAATGAGCTTGCAAGATCATTGAGATCGCGCGCTTCGTCTGCAAGTTCAAGTGCATGATCTGCAGTACTATTCACTAAATGGTTGATAGCAGCTAAGCTATTATTTATATCTTCAGCAACCACTGTTTGTTGCTCGGTTGAGGTGGCAATGTGATGACTTTGATCTTGTACCTTAGTCACTGAGTCTGCAATGTTCTGCAATGCATCTAACACCTCTTGTGTTTGTGCCACCGAACTTTGTGCGCGCTCTTGTCCTTGTTGCATCATAGTGGAAGCTTGCTGCGCAATTTGCTGTAAGCGTGAAATCATATTGCGAATGTCATCCGTTGATTCTTGTGTACGACTTGCAAGCGATCGAACTTCATCGGCAACAACAGCAAAGCCACGGCCTTGCTCACCAGCACGCGCGGCTTCAATGGCAGCATTGAGCGCCAACAGGTTCGTCTGATCTGCGATGGCATTTATCACGTCAACAACCGCACCAATATTGCTACTTTCTTGCTCAAGGCCCGCAACCACTTTTGATGCTTCGCCAATATGCTCAGCGAGTGCCGTCATCACACTTTGTGCATTTTGCGAGCGCGATGTTCCGTCTGCGGTGATATGTTGCACTTCTTCAGCTGCATTATTAGTGTGTTGAGCGTTACGCGAGATCTCCATTACTGTAGAGGCCATTTCAGTCACTGCGGCACTAACACTATCGACCTGTTGTTTTTCCTGCTGAATTTCATCATTGGTTTTTTGCGACACTGATTTTAATTGCGCCGCGGCGTTAGTTAGTTGTTCTGCTTGAGCCGCTGTGTCGAGCATCATGGCACGCAACTTATCGATAAATGTATTCATGTGCAACGCAAGCTGGCCAACTTCATCTTGGCTATCGATGGTGATTTTTTGAGTTAAATCACCATCGCCTGAGGCAATGTCGCGCATAATATGAGTCAGTGTAATTATCGGTTTTGAGATCATGTGAGTAGCCCACAAGATCATTGCAATGATGATCAATAGAATAACCACAACAGATGTCGTCGTCGTCATGACGGCTTCGTTAACTGGCTCATCAATCATTGTTCTTGGCACTAAAATACCCACATACCAGTCTAAAGATGGCTGCTCTAATTGTAAGCGGTTATAAACAACAAAATACTCTTGGCCTTTTAAAATGACTGTAGCATCACCGCTAATAGTATTCTTCATTTGCAGATTAAGTTCAGTAAATCCTTGAGTATCGCTGAATTGTTTTTCGAGGGCATCTAAGCCTTGTTTGCCATTGGGTCCCTCGTCAGTTACTGAAAGTTTATGATTAGTACGTTTAGATAAATGAACAACTTTTTGGTCTCCATCAAGCAAGAAGCCATAGCCTTGACCATTAAAACGAACGTCTTCAACCATTTTATTGATTTTGTTAAGCTGTAAGTCCACACCACCGAAACCAACTAATTCACCTTGTTGGTTATACACTGGTTGTTGCACAACGGCAGAAGCATTACCAGTTGTTAGATCAACTGAAATTGGGCCAACATATAAGCGATTTATTTTTAATGCATCCTGCCACCATCCTCTCTTATACGCGTAATATGGCTGACCATTGTAGTGAGTAGTCCGTTCGTGTTCTTTAAAGTATTCACCCGTTTTAGCTGAAGCAAAAAATGCTGATAAGATATTCTCATCATTGCTACTAATACGCACAAAATCTTGGTTTACTTCATCGTAGCCAGGCGCACCTGTTAGTGTTTGATCTCGTTTATCCCATGCATCAAACCAATTTACTAAATGGGGATTATTAACGAATGTATTGACCAGTTTTCCGTATTGGGCAAAATAACCTTGCATTGAGAGTTGCTCACTTTGCAGATAACTGTGAGCTTCCCGTTCAATACTTTGGCGTGATAATGAAGCGATATGATTAACAAAGTAAGATGAAGCAGCGATCAACAGCACAGTGATAGTGCCACCGATTAGCAATAATATTTTTTTTCGCAATGATAAATTTTTTAACATAAGTGCACACATTCTTATTATTTAGTAGAGTAAGCAAGCTTATCTAATCATATATTAGTCCTAATCTCCATATTGTGAGGTAAGACAAATGAATAACATTTTATTAAATTGTAAGGACGATGTTACAAAGTGGGTACAATAAAAGAACGTTTAATTGTATTAGGTGCAGGCTGGCTTGGGCACCCTTTATGTTTGCAGCAACTAGCACAAGGCTGGGATGTGCAAGGAACCCATCGTGGTATTGAACATCAACATGCAGTTCAGCGCCGATTGGTGTTTGAAAATAATCAGTTAAGTCATCAACTCGATTTACAAGATGCTTGGTGGGTGTGTGCTATACCCCCCCGTAGTCGTCAGGCTGATAGCCATTATTTAGAGACTTTAAAGTTAGCGATTGAACTTGCTGGTAATATGAATGCGAAAGGTTTTTTATTATGCTCATCAACGGCAGTGTATGGGCCAGATAACTTAATTTATGATGAGCAAAGCCCGATCGTAGTAACTAGCCCACGCCAGCAACCGTTACTTGAGGCTGAGCAGTGTGTTTTAAATGCGGGCGGAAAAGTACTTAGATTAGGTGGTTTGATCGGGCCAGATCGAGAGCCTGGTCGTTTTGTGGCTGGTAAAGAACTACAAAGCTCAAGTAGACAAAGCGTTAATATGGTGCAGCAGCAAGATGTGATTAATGCGATTATTAGCGTGTTGGATAAGTGGCAAATTGCAGCGCCAATTTATAATGTAGTCAATCCTGCTCACCCTACAAAAGCAGATTATTATCAACAAAAATGCCAGCAATATGGTACTCAGACGCCTACCTTTATTAGTGACGAAAGTGCCGAACGCATCATTGATGGTTCGGCTATTGAATCACTTGGTTTTAACTACCAGTTTGATATTTAAAACGATGGTAATACGCCTTTAGGTAATAAATTACACAGCTCGCCTTGTTGTAATAACAAGTTAGCTGCTTCGATATCGGGGCCGAAATAACGGTCTTTGTCGTAGTAGCTAACTTTTGTGCGCAGAGTTGCTTTGGCTTGTTCAACTTTTTCAGATGCGAGTAATGGTTTTCTAAACTCTAAGCCTTGTGCTGATGCCAGCCATTCAATTGCCAGTACGCCTTGCGTGTTGTCGGCCATTTCACCTAGACGGCGCGCCGCAAAAGTTGCCATCGACACATGATCTTCTTGGTTTGCTGAAGTAGGTAAACTATCGACTGACGCTGGATGTGCCAGTGACTTGTTTTCTGATGCTAATGCTGCAGCTGTAACTTGCGCAATCATAAAGCCAGAGTTAACACCGCCATTTTCAACTAAGAAAGGTGGCAGTTTTGATAGGTTTGAATCAATTAATAACGCGATACGGCGCTCAGCGAGTGCACCTATTTCGGCAATCGCTAATGCTAAGTTATCAGCTGCCATTGCGACTGGTTCTGCGTGGAAGTTACCACCAGAGATAATATCGCCCACATCTGCAAATACCAGTGGATTATCAGTCACTCCATTTGATTCACACAATAATACTTCAGCGGCTTGGCGAATCTGCGTTAAACATGCGCCGAGTACTTGTGGTTGGCAGCGTAGGCAATATGGGTCTTGTACTTTTTCACAATCAACATGGGCTTCACTGATCTGTGATTGCTCACTTAACATCTCGCGGAAAATTGCAGCGGTATCTATTTGCCCACGTTGGCCACGTATATCATGGATGCGCGCATCAAATGGTGAACGACTGCCCATTGCGGCTTCAATGCTGATAGAGCCAATCGCACAGCTTTGCGCATATAAACCCTCAGCACGAAATAAACCTTGTAATGCAAATGCAGTTGAAGCTTGAGTGCCATTTAATAGTGCTAAACCTTCTTTTGCGGCTAAAGTCAGTGGCTCCAGGTTGGCAATTTTAAGGCCTTCAACAGCGCTAATTAGTTTACCTTGGTAGCGCATTTCGCCTTCACCAAGCAGTGGTAAGCACATGTGTGACAATGGCGCTAAATCACCTGATGCACCCACTGAACCTTTTTTTGGTACGCAAGGGTAAACTTGTGCTTCAAGCAATTGCATAAAAAACTCAATGACTTTTAAGCGAATGCCTGAAAAACCACGAGATAATGAATTAATTTTCAGCACCATCATTAATCTTACGGTACTGTCATCCATGTAGGCACCAATGCCGGCAGCATGCGAAAGCACAATTGAGCGCTGTAACAGCTCTAATTCATGTTCGGCAATTTTGGTATTAGCGAGTAAGCCAAAACCGGTATTGATACCATACACAGTACGATGTTGATCAATCACGTCTTGAACAGTTTGTGCGCTGGCAGCGATTTTAATTTCGCTATCTTGGGCAAGCGTCAATTTTACTGGCGATACATTAATTTGGCGTAGTGTCGCTAAATCAAGTTGGCCAGGTGTGAGAGTAAGTTCAAACATGATTATTCCTTATTTAACATTGGTAGATCGAGGCCTTGCTCGGTAGCACAGTTAATTGCAATATCGTAACCTGCATCAGCATGGCGCATTACGCCTGTTGCAGGGTCGTTCCATAATACACGGCCAATACGTGCAGCTGCTTCGTCAGTACCATCGGCAACAATAACCACACCAGAATGCTGGCTAAAGCCCATACCAACCCCGCCACCGTGATGTAAAGAAACCCACGTTGCACCGCCTGCAGTATTCAGCAATGCGTTAAGTAATGGCCAATCTGATACAGCATCTGAGCCGTCTTTCATTGCTTCGGTTTCACGGTTTGGACTGGCCACCGAGCCTGAGTCTAAATGGTCGCGACCAATTACAACCGGTGCTTTTAGTTCGCCATTTTTAACCATTTCATTAAACGCCAGAGCTAAACGCGCTCTGTCTTTTAGCCCAACCCAGCAAATACGCGCGGGTAAGCCTTGAAATTGAATACGCTCACGGGCCATATCAAGCCAATTGTGTAAGTGCTTATCGTCTGGGATAAGTTCTTTTACTTTTGCATCAGTTTTGTAAATATCCTCTGGATCACCAGAGAGTGCAACCCAGCGGAATGGGCCAATGCCTTCACAAAATAATGGGCGAATATAAGCGGGCACAAAACCTGGGAAATCAAAGGCATTTGTCACGCCTTCTTCAAACGCCATCTGGCGAATGTTATTACCATAATCAGTGGTTGCCGCGCCTGCTTGCTGTAATGCCAACATAGCAGTTACTTGCACCGCCATAGATTGCTTTGCAGCTTTAACCACGGCTTGTGGTTCTTGCTCACGCATTTTTGCAGCATGGTCCATGCTCCAACCTTGTGGTAAGTAACCATTGAGTGGGTCGTGAGCTGAGGTTTGATCGGTTACAACATCAGGGGTAATACCACGCTTAACTAATTCACTAAATACGTCAGCGGCGTTACCGAGTAAACCAACAGATAGTGCTTCACCTTTGGCGCAAGCAGCGTTGATAAGTTCAAGAGCATGATCTAAGTCAGTCGCTTTAACATCAACATAACGGGTTTTTATTCTAAAATCGATGCGAGTTTCGTCACATTCGATAACTAAAGCACTAAATCCTGCCATGGTTGCAGCAAGAGGTTGTGCACCACCCATGCCACCTAAACCACCGGTAAGTACCCACTTTCCAGCGGCGTTACCATTAAAGTGTTGTTTTGCCATCGCTACAAAGGTTTCGTATGTACCTTGTACAATACCCTGTGAGCCTATGTAAATCCACGAGCCCGCAGTCATTTGACCGTACATCATCAAACCAAGTTTATCGAGTTCGTTAAAATGCTCCCAATTAGCCCAATGCGGCACTAAGTTTGAGTTTGCAATTAAAACCCGTGGTGCATTACTGTGAGTTTTGAATACCCCAACTGGTTTACCTGATTGCACGAGTAACGTTTCGTCGTCTTCGAGTCTGTCGAGGGTTTCGATTATTTTATCGAAACAAGGCCAATCGCGCGCTGCTCGGCCAATGCCACCGTATACCACTAACGAGTGCGGGTGCTCAGCAACCTCTGGATCTAAGTTGTTCATTAACATGCGCTTAGCGGCTTCTGTGAGCCAGCTTTTAGCGCTGATCTTATCGCCATGTGGCGCGCGGATAACGCGAGATTCATCAAGTCTGTTGTTCATGGAGTACTCCTGTTGTATATACAACTGATTTTGTTTTAAAAAATACGCAATTAAGCGCATCTTTTTGATTCGTGTATTATTTTATTTTTTAAATGTTAAATGGCCACCTAAGCGATATTTACTCCCTGGTGACACTAAACGTGCAAAGCTAACAATGCCTGATGATGACCACGTACGGCGTATAACCTGTAAGCAAGGTTCTTCATGATATAAGTTTAGCCATTGGCACATTTCGCTGTTGGGCATTATCGCTTCCACTGTGTGGCGAGCTTCTGTTAACGGCGCAACGCTCGATAAATATTCGTGCGGCGTTAATACGGTAAAATTTTGTTGTAGGTAACTTTTTGCCAAAGCAGGATTAACAAAGCGTTCTTCTACTTGCAGCGGCTGATCATTTTCGTTGTGCACCAATACACTGCGATACACTAGGCTATCTACTTCAACACCTAAAGCAATGGCAATAGGTGCAACGGCGCTGATAGATTCAAGTACTAACACAGTGCAACTGTAATTACCGCTGCGGGCTTTAACTTCATCTGCAATATTTTTAATTTCAAGCAATGATGATTGTGATTTAAAGCTGGCAACAAACGTACCTAAACCTTGGCTACGAGTGAGGATATCCGCTTCTGTAAGTTCACTCAATGCTCGGCGTGCTGTCATCCGACTGACACTAAATTGCTCAGCTAATTCGTTTTCTGAAGGCACGCGTTGGTTTTCTTGCCATGCGCCGGATCGAATATTATCAACAATAAACTGCTTTATTTGTGCGAATTTAGGTGTCGTCATTAGAGTTTTTACAATCTTTTTAAATTACCTATTAACTATAAGATGACATATTTATCTTGTATATACAAGATGGCTTGCTAGACTAATAAAAAAGAATTTTAGGAACCGATATGACCACATTAACCGCGACAGATAACAGCAATGACTGGGACTTACTGATCACTGATGCCAATATAGCCACTATGGATAGCAATATTGATGCACCGTATGGTGCAATTGAAAATGCGGCGCTGGCGGTTAAAGATGGTCATATCGCATGGCTTGGTAAGCAAAGTGACTTACCAACATTTGATGTGTTAGCTACACCGACAGTGTCTGCTAAAGGGCAGTGGCTAACACCCGGTTTAATAGATTGTCATACTCACTTAGTCTTTGCTGGCTCACGGGCTGAAGAGTTCGAACAGCGTTTGCAAGGTGTTAGTTACGAGCAAATTGCCGCGCAAGGTGGTGGTATTGCCAGCACTGTAAGGGCAACACGAGAGGCTGACCATGAAGCGTTATTTGTGCTGGCGAAAGATCGCCTCAATGCACTCTATGCTGAAGGTGTAACTACGATTGAAATCAAGTCGGGCTACGGACTTGACTGCGAAAATGAAGTAAAAATTCTCGAAGTAGCGCGCCTACTTGGTGAAAATCATCCCGTTGATGTAAAAACCACTTTTTTAGGGGCACATGCATTACCACCTGAGTATAAAGGTCGTAGTGATGAGTATATTGATTTGGTGTGTAACGAAATGTTAGATCAGATTGTTGCAGCTAATTTAGCTGATGCGGTTGATGTATTTTGTGAAAATGTTGGTTTTAGTAATGAGCAAACACGTCGCGTGTTTACAGCCGCAAAAAAACATAGTTTGCCTGTAAAATGCCATGCCGAGCAGTTATCTAACCAACATGGCACAGAGCTTGTTGCTGAATTTAAAGGTTTATCGGCAGATCATATAGAGCATTTAGATGAAGCGGGAGTAAAGGCTATGGCCGCAGCGGGTACTGTGGCTGTTTTATTACCCGGCGCATTTTATTTTTTACGTGAAACTAAGCAGCCGCCAATTGAGTTATTAAAGCAATACAATGTACCAATGGCTATTTCAACAGACTTTAACCCGGGCACCTCACCCTTGTGTTCTTTGCAATTAATGATGAATATGGGGTGTACATTATTTCGTTTAACGCCAGAGGAAACTTTAGCTGGAGTGACGTGTAATGGAGCTAAAGCACTTGGTTTAAAAGACCGTGGTGAATTAAAAATAGGGCTACGAGCTGACATTGCACATTGGCAAATTTCTCACCCAGCGCAATTAAGTTATCAATTAGGCGTAAATAAACTGTTAAATCTGTGGATATTGGGTAGACTTAATTAGTCTATTTTAATGTTGTACTTACTCAATGTCTTTAATTGCGCTATTAACAAATACTGGATTTGAATACGCAGCAAGGAGCGCTTTTTTAAACAATACACAGTTACCCGTTTTTTTAGCCGGTATGGTATTGATGGCGATGGTTTGCGCTTTGTGTGTAGTTAATAAATCGCAGTTGCGATTTAGCTATATACTCAACGGAGTTATTTCGCTAGCGATATTAAGTGCTGCATTTCCTTATTTAGAATTGTTGTTAGCATTGAGCATTTGCCTTCACTTATGGCAAGCATCTAAACAAAATAACTCAACGTTACTCACGCTAAGTTACTGCGCAGCAATAATATTCATAATATTATTTGCTGCTAATTTGCTTTTAGGCATACCCTTATTTTTAGTCACATTGGCAAGTATTATACTGGCAGCATCTGGCTATTTTGATGAGCAAGATTTAGAGCCGCACAGCACCGAAACACAAAGCTTAGAGCAAGAAGGCTTTGCTGCAGCATCCCCGTTAATGAGTCTTCCTAGTTGTAAGCAATTACGTAATAGTTATTATGCGTGGCGTGAGCCACAGCATTATCGCGGTGTATTAATAATTATTCGCTTAGAAGGGTTTAAAGAAGTAAATCAACATATAGGACGAGATTTTGGGGATTTATTATTAGCTCAATCGGCAAATCGTATTAAAGAGTTTTTGAATATGGATGAAGTTGTTAGTTTAGGTGGGGACCAAAAGTTAGCACATTTAGGTGGGTTAAATTTCGCATTTATATGTAATTTGGAGCAGCAAAAGCACCTGCATGAACAGCTAATTAGTCAAATATTAGGTGCGACTCTAAAGCCTTTCAATGTCGCAAATTGTACAATTGAAGTGAAGGCACGTGCGAGTTATGTAGATTGTGATGAACAGGAAGGTAGTTTTGATAATCTTATCTCATGTGGTTACTTAGCGCTTGATAGTGTAGAACCACAGCAGGTAGTTGCTTATCACCAACAAATGAAAATAGAGCAGCTAGAGCAGCAGGCGCGCTTAAAAGAGTTGACTAATATAGACTTTGCACGAGAGCTTGAGCTCTATTTTCAGCCAGTGATAAGAAATACAGATGAAAAAATTGAGTTCTTAGAGCTGTTACTACGCTGGCAACACCCAAAGCAAGGGATATTATCAGCACACCGTTTTATTGATGACATACGTATTGCAGGGCTTGCTTTTCCACTTGCTACATTTGTGATTGAACGTGCGGCAGAATTGGCAATGGCACTGCGTGTGGAGGGTATTAGGATACCCTTGAGCATAAACGTGTTTGGTTCGGAAATGCTTAATGAAGAGTTTATTGATTTTATTGATGATGTTTTTACTGAGCACCAGCTTCAGCCTGGGGATTTGATAATTGAATGCCCGTTAAATTTATTTATGAGTTTAGATGATCAAGGTAAAGCAATGGTTGCACGCCTTAATAGTATTGGAATTAAGGTATGCGTTGATGGTTTAGGTGATAGCCCGGTTTGGTTAGCTAAATTACCAAATTTAGCGGTGGAGTATGTAAAGGTTGCACCAGCATTGACTGCCGACTTTAGTCATCAAGGTCATATTCGCAGTTTAGTTGGCGGTATGGTCGAAATGCATAATAAACAGAATGCCAAAGTGATTTGCGAAGGGGTAGAAACGATTGAGCAGCTCAATTTTGTGAAAAGTTTAAATGCTTACGCTGCACAAGGCTATTACTTTAGTCATCCGCTAAGCAGTGTAGGGATGATTACATGGTTAAAGCAATGGCAGCTTGAGCATTAAACGCTTTTTACATTTTCCCGCGCTTGTAAATACGCATTAGCTAGTGCACAAATGATTTGTCCGGCATCGTTAATACCTGCTTGCAATCCACTAGGGTGCTGGTTTGGTGCTGCTTCACATAGATGTAAATAGTGACTATTTGTTTGACTAGCAGCTAAATGCACAAAATGTTCTGCGTCGCTAACACTAAAACCGCAATTGGTATACGCGCTGACGGGCATTAATGAAATGCTATCAAGGTCGACTTCAACACCAAGTGGTGCATCTGTTAAGTTTTGCAAAGCTTGTTGGCATGCATCGCTAAGTGTTTTTTCACGTCTTACTTGCAGTGACTGATAGCTATCATAGTTAAAGTTGGCAGCAGCTAAAGCATCAATAATTGCTTGATTGTTTTTTAGCTCGTGCATACCAATAATATGATAATTATTTAAGAGTTGTTCATGATAAGCATAACGAAAGCCATTACCACTATGACGACCTTCGCAATCGCGAAAATCAGCATGAGGGTCAAAATTAATCGCATTAATAGGGTTATTTTTATGTTTACTTAATGCGCGAATAATACCCAGGCAATTATTATGACCACCGCCAATAACAATTGGCTCTAAACCTGCAGTAAATATTAAACTTAAAACTTGCTCAACACGCTGATCAAGTTGGGCACATAAGTCACGTAATTGCTCAAGTTGCCTTGGGTGTTGATTGCTTAAACTTGATGCAGCAAGGGTTAAATCGGCAACATCAACTTCGCCTAAAAGTAATACCTTATCACTGGCTAAAAATTGGTTGTCGGGTTGGTTTAAGAAACGTTTAACAAATGCTTGCCAGCCATCTTGCGCACCACCATTACCTACATTAGCGCGAGGACCGATATCTTCACAAATGCCAATGAGCACATAACGAATACCAAATTGGGCGGCATCTTGCATCGCTTGTAATGGGTCAACATGGGTGTCGAGGAGAGCGATTGACTGCCATGCTTTTTTTTCATTTGCACGACTGTTGCACCAAGGTTTAACAGTCGCTTCATCGTAGATATTTAAGTAGGCGGTCACTTTTAGTCTTCTATGATTTCCAGTTCAAGTTCTTCACCAGATAAAATAATACCAGTGCTATCTGCATAAACATAATCATCATCGAAAAAAGACACGCCAGCGAAATTAACGCCAATGCCATCTTCGCCAGCGCCTTCGCTATCAGCAGCGACAGGGATAGATGCAATTGCTTGAATACCTAAATTAATCTCTTCAAGTTCGTCAACATGGCGCACTGCACCATAGACAACAATACCTTGCCAGTTATTTTCTGTGGCTAACTCTGCCAGCTCTATATCAATAAGTGCCCGACGTGTAGAACCACCACCGTCAATGAGCAATATGCGATCTTCGCCTTCTTGAGAGAGTATCTCACGGATCAGTTCATTATTTTCAAAACATTTAGCTGTTTTGATGCGACCACCAAAGCTATGACGGCCACCAAAATTGATGAACATAGGTTCGAGCACGTCGACCACGTCGGCAAAGTGATCGCATAAATCTGAAGTGCTGTAATCCATTTTATTATCCTCTAAAGATACGTTAGCTTGTACTTCAGTATACCTTGCTGAAACGCAATAACAACGACTTAATACCAGTAAATAGCGCTCTTTTTAAACAAATAATGCGCTAAAACAGTAAAAGCAATATTAGTGTCTTAAAACTTTCACCTAATTGTTATTTCTAGCACCTATGCTGAAATTGTGCACAGGTTTGCATGAAAAAGGAGCAAGCAATGAGTGAGTACAATATATTAAAGAAGGTTGCGCAGCTGGATGAAAATTTATTTCTTAAGTTGTTTAATGGTAATTCCCCTTTATGGCTAAAAAATTCCGCATTGGGGTTATCTAAAAGTGGCAACGGAGGCTTGTATCTTGTTATCGCTTTTGCTGTTAGCTGGCTAGGTAGCGAGCAAGAGCTGTTGGCGGTTACTTTATTACTGGGCTTTTTAATCGAGCGTCCTATTTACTATATCGCTAAAAATGGGTTTGCACGCGTACGTCCTTGTGATTGCTTAGTGAAAGGCGCGTATATTGTGCCGGGTGACAAATTTAGTTTGCCATCAGGCCATAGTGCGGGGGCTTTTTTAGTGGCAATAATTCTTGCTCAATATTTTCCACAATTAAGCGTTGTGTGGTTTTTATGGGCGGTAGGCGTTGCTGCATCCCGAGTTGTGCTAGGTGTTCATTTTCCTGCCGATGTTGTACTGGGAGGGTTAATAGGTTCAAGTTGTGGTTTGGCAGCCATACTAGTGGTGGGTTATTTATGAGGGTATTGTACGGTATTCAGGGAACTGGAAACGGCCACATAACACGAGCTCGCGTGATGGCAAACGCATTTAGTAGTATGAATATTGACGTTGATTATGTTTTTTCAGGACGAGCTCAGGAAAATTATTTTGATATGGAGGCATTCACTAACTATCGCAGCTTTCGCGGGTTATCTTTCTCAACACAAAATGGCCAAATAAATAGTTATCGTACAATTAAAAATGCGCGAATGTGTAAATTGTTGTCTGATATAAAGCAGTTGGACTTATCTGGTTATGATTTTGTTTTTAATGATTTTGAACCTATCACTGCTTGGGCTGCAAAGCGCCAAGGCGTACCTGTTATTGGCATGAGTCATCAAGCTGCCTTTTTATCACCAAAGGTGCCAATGTTTAGACACGGGCTATTCCATCGTTCATTAATTAAGTGTTATGCCCCAGCAGATATTTACTTAGGGGTCCATTGGCAGCCATTTGCCGATAATATTATTCCACCTTTTATTGCTAATCATCCTCATGAAAATCCTGTAAGTGTCGATAATAAAGTGTTGGTGTATTTACCTTTTGAAAATCTGACTAGCGTGGTCGATTATCTAAAAGATTTTCCTGAAAAAGAATTTTACTGTTACCACCCCAATGCAAGCAATGAGTCTTGCTCTCACATTCATTTGAGAGGGTTATCACGCCAGGGGTTTTTAAACGATTTAGCTAACGCAAGTGGCGTAATTGCTAATGCTGGTTTTGAACTGTCAAGTGAAGCGCTTAAATTAGGTAAAAAATTATTGTTAAAGCCATTAGCTGGTCAATTTGAGCAAGATGCGAATGCACAAACGTTACTTGCTATGAAAGCGGCTCATGTAATGAGGTATTTAAATCCTTATGCATTAGATGATTGGATTAATAGTGAAAACAAAAGGTTAATTAATTTCCCAAGCGATCCGCAACCGTTGATTGAGTGGTTAACGGCTCGGCAGTGGGGAAGTACACACCAACTTCATAGATCATTGTGGTCAGGAGTCAGTTGAGGACTTTTGGTGCTTAAATAAGGCAACTGACTTAAATTGTCTATAAATTGTTAGATAATATGCGCGAAGAAAATATTATTTAACTATACTATATGGTGAGACCAATTTAAGGGCTGTTGTTAATGAGTTTACTTCAAAATTTGACGATTAAACGTCGCTTGCAATTCAATGCGGTAGTCGTTGGTTTAGCTATGATCGTAATGTTATTTGTTATCATTTATGAAGCACGCATTATGCTTAAGTTAAATGAAACAATTCAATACGCTGAAGAGCTAGATATCCACGAACTATCTATGAGAAAGTTTGAGAAGAACTTTTTATTCTATAAGCAAGAGGAGGACTTTGCGCTATTCGAAAATGAATACCAACAACTTGAAGCTAAGATATCAAAGCTTAAAGCCGTTACTGATGAGTTAGGTGTACCAAATAAAGAAGTCGATCAATTTAAAATATTAGCTGAGCGATATTACCAAGATTTTAATACAGTTGTAGTGTTACAAAGAGAAATTGGTTTACACCCAAAAGATGCCCTTTATGGTGAGTTGCGCGGTGCCGTACATCAAGTAGAGACGCTATTGAAAGAGCGTGAAAACTACGAACTTCTTTCGCTAATGTTGCAGCTGCGCCGTTCAGAAAAAGACTTTATGCTACGCTTTGATATTAAGTATCTTGATAAGTTTAATGATATTACTGAGTTACTGAATAAAAAAATAGCTCAAGCAGGCTTTGATAGTGGTTACCAAAGTCAGCTAATAAACTTACTTGGTAGTTACCAAACTAAGTTTGATGCACTAGTTCAAGCGCAAGTTGCTTTAGGCCTTGATTTAAATTCAGGTGCATTAGGTAAAATGAAGTCAAGCGTAAAAGAAAGTGATGCGGTTGTCTCTAAAATTACCAGCGATATAAAGCTGCAAGTTGAAAAACAAGCCAGTGATGCGCAGATGTTTGCAATTATTATATTTATTTTTGCCAGTATAATCGTAATGGCGCTCGTTTACTTTACAAGCAAATCTATCATTATTCCCATTGAACGGGTTTATCATACAATTAATGAGATTCGTCGTAACAATGATTTAAGCCTTACTATTGAGCAGATAGGAAAGGATGAAGTAACCACGATGACAATTGACTTTAATAGTTTGATTAGCGACTTTAAAAAACTTATTTATGAAGTTAATACGGCGCTAAAAACGCTTAATGTAGCAACAGAGCATTTATCAGAAACAACTGCGGCAACAAGTTCAGGTATGCAAGAACAACTTCATGAAGCTGATATGGTGGCAACCGCTGCAACTGAAATGCAGGCAACCATTCAAGATATTTCACATAATACAGAAGCCGCAGCTAAAAAAGCTGAATCAACGAATGTGAGTGCTCAGCAAGGCCGCCGTGAAGTTGAATCAACAGTTAATCATATTAATCAATTATCTGAATCTTTAGGTAAAGCCTCTAGTGTTGTATCACAGCTTGAAAAAGATGGTGAGACTATAGGGTCTGTACTTGATGTAATTCGAGCGATAGCTGAGCAAACTAATCTATTGGCATTAAATGCCGCAATTGAGGCTGCTCGTGCGGGTGAGCAAGGGCGAGGCTTTGCTGTAGTTGCAGATGAAGTTCGTTCGTTGGCGCAACGTACTCAAAGCTCAACGCAAGAAATAGAAAGTATTATTTCAACGTTACAAGAGCGCACTCAAGAAGTGGTTAGCATCATGCAACAATGCCGTACACAAGGTGGAGAAAGCGCAGCACAAGCGACTAAAGCGGGTGAGTTACTGAGCTCGATTACTGAAGATGTACAAACGATTATGGATATGAGTACGCATATAGCAACGGCAATTGATGAGCAAAGCCAAGTCGCCTCAGAAGTAAATAAAAACGTGGTACGGATACGTGATATTGCTGAAGATGCATCGGCCCATTCAGTGACCAATGCACAAACAAGTGAAGAAGTATCTGAACAAGCACGTGTACTTCATAAAGCGATTGATAAGTTTAAGGTTTAGCTGTCAGCCGTCAGCCGTCAGCCGTCAGCCGTCAGTTATAAGTTATAAGTTATAAGCCATAAGTTTTAAGCAGCCTTGAGTTGCTTTGAGCTTATGGCTTTTTTGTTTGGGTAATTAAATGAGGAAAAAACAACAGATTTATTGAGCTGAATCCATTAGCCACAAAGCCTAATTATTCATCCTGTAGGTCGTCATTTATGGCGAAAATCAATTAACCATTGGAATTGACGCGCTAAAGCACGACCTACGCCAATCTCAGGCTCTAGTTAACTTCCTTGTGAATAATTCAGTTAAAGATCTTTTGCACAAAGAGAAGGGAATGAGAAGTAAATGAGGGGAAACTTAGCGCTTAATTAGTATTGGCATGTTTAAATAATCGATAATCTAACACGAGTATTACTAAGCGATTGAATCAAAATAGCAACTCAGCTATGGTTATGCCATCAATAACAATAAATTAAAAACGAGTTAATCTACAGACTCGTTATTTATAGTATTAGGTAAATTTTGAGTCCTTATTTTGAAATTAAAATAGAGCCCAGCGTGGATTACTTTTTGTGGATGTTCCCCGTGTTATTTTTGTTTGCTATTTTGATCAGGTTTTCGGCTGTTTCAGACCTTGCAACGAGTTTAGTAAATATTTCTCGCAATTGGCTTTTAACAATTATCGGGTTCATTTTTTTCATCGGACTGTTTGTAACATACTCAGAGTTGAAACGAGATCGCGAGATTAAAAAGCAGATCGATGCGGGAGATTTTTCAGTTGTATCAGGCTGCATTCAAAACTATAGGTTAGACAAGGTTAAGAGGCAAACAGCTACATTCGAAGTTGAAGGGGTTGAGTTTTCATTTAATAGTTACACAAAAACACCTTTTTTCTATGAAAAAGAGTTACCTGGTAAAGTTGTAAAAAATGGTGGCTGCTTAAAAGTTAGCTACTTACCAACAATCAAAGAAAACAAAATCATAAAAATCGTAAAGCTAACAAAGTAATTAAAAAAGGGCAGATAACAGTTGGTTTTTGCTCCTTCTGCACTTATTTTAGTCAATTGATATTTTTTATTATATGGGCGTTAATCATTTGATACCGCAGTACAAGCTCGACTGTCAGATTTGATTGAAGCTTATTAATCTAAAACTTGTCCAGACTATTTTAGAGCTTATGAAAACCTAGAATCTAGCTACCTAGCGCCTTCTGATTATCTTCGTTGCACTCAACCAGAACCACATAGTTAACTTTAACGCCGAGCAGCTTAAAACTTATCGCTTAAAACTTAAAACTTAAAACTTACCACTTAAAACTTATAGCTCATTAAGGCACAAACTTTATCGGTACGCTGTCTTTGCTAGCTTGATGCTCTGCGATGCGTTGTTGGTAGGTTTGCCATAATTCATCATGTTGGGCTTGTAGGTGGCTGAAGTATGCCCAGCTGAATAAGCCGCTGTTGTGGCCATCGTCAAAGTCTAAGCGCAGTGCGTAGTGGCCTACGGGTTCTATGTGTTTAATACCGACGGATTGCTTATTAAGTACGAGTTTCATCGGTTCGTTGCCGTGGCCTTGTACTTCTGCTGAAGGGGAGTGAACACGTAAAAACTCACAGCTAAAGGTGCAATGGCTGTTATCGTCAAAATAAACATCAAGGTTTTTACTAACACTGTGATAATGAACTTTAGTGACTTGTTTCATGGCTAAACTCGCGTAAATAAAAAGCCTCCAACTGGAGGCTTTAAAGTATATCTTAAAATAAGAGAGGAAATTAAAGAATAAAGCGACTTAAGTCTTCATCTTCAACCAATGCGCCTAGGTGTTTTTCAACATATGCGGCATCAATAACAATGCTTGTACCGGCCTGCTCTGATGCGTCGTATGAAATTTCTTCCATTAACTTTTCCATCACAGTGTGTAGGCGGCGAGCGCCGATATTTTCGGTTTTCTCATTTACTTGCCATGCGGCTTTAGCTATGCGCTCTATTGCGTCGTCGCTAAACTCTACTGTAACTTGCTCAGTTTTAAGTAGCTCACGCTGTTGCTCAGTAAGCGATGCGTGTGGCTCTGTTAGAATGCGTTTAAAGTCATCTGCGGTGAGCGCTTCAAGTTCAACGCGAATAGGCAGGCGACCTTGCAGCTCTGGGATCATGTCAGATGGTTTAGACATTTGGAATGCGCCCGAGGCAATAAATAACATGTGATCTGTTTTAACCATGCCATGCTTAGTGCTAACGGTTGAACCTTCAATTAGCGGCAGTAAGTCACGTTGCACGCCTTCACGGCTCACGTCAGGGCCTGAAGAGTCACCGCGCTTACAAATCTTGTCAATTTCATCGATGAAAACAATGCCGTTTTGCTCTGCGGCAAAAATAGCTTGTTCTTTTAGCTCTTCAGGGTTAACTAATTTTGCAGCTTCTTCTTCAATTAACAGTTTAAACGCTTCTTTAATTTTAAGTTTGCGTTTAGTGCGCTTGTCGCCCGACATATTTTGGAACATGCCTTGCAATTGATTGGTCATTTCTTCCATACCAGGAGGTGCCATGATTTCAACATTGGGCTGTGCTTGCGCTACATCAATATCGATTTCTTTGTCGTCTAACTGACCTTCACGTAATTTTTTGCGGAAAACTTGACGAGTCGACGAGCCTTCATCACGCTGGTTTTCACCAAATGAATCTTTTGCCGGTGGCAGTAGGGCATCTAAAATGCGTTCTTCTGCGGCTTCTTCAGCGCGGTGCTTAAATTTTTTGGTTTGTTGTTCACGTGTCATTTTGATTGATACGTCAACTAAGTCACGAATAATCGTTTCTACTTCTTTACCTACGTAGCCCACTTCAGTGAACTTCGTTGCTTCCACTTTAATAAAAGGTGCGTTGGCAAGTTTAGCTAAGCGACGTGCTATTTCAGTTTTACCTACGCCGGTTGGGCCGATAAGTAAAATATTTTTTGGTGTTACTTCAGCACGCAAATCTTCATTTAATTGCATGCGGCGCCAGCGATTACGAAGTGCAATAGACACGGCTTTTTTTGCTTTTGCTTGGCCAATGATATGTTGGTCAAGTTCATGGACGATTTCTCTGGGAGTCATAGCAGACATAGCAGTTCCTATTACAATTCTTCGATGGTTTGGAAGTTATTTGTGAATACACAGATATTGCCGGCAATTGTTAGGCTTTTTTCTACAATTTCATGGGCACTTAAATCGGTGTTTTCTAATAATGCGGTGGCGGCGGATTGAGCAAAATTACCACCGCTGCCGATTGCTATTAAGTCATTTTCTGGCTGCACTACATCACCGTTACCTGTAATGATCAGTGAGGCGGTTGAATCTGCAACAGCAAGGAGGGCTTCTAATTTTCGCAGCGCGCGGTCACTTCGCCAATCTTTAGCCATTTCTACTGCGGCTTTGGTTAGGTTGCCTTGGTGCATTTCAAGTTTGCTTTCAAAACGTTCGAATAGGGTAAAGGCATCAGCAGTGCCGCCAGCGAAACCAGCGATCACTTTGCCATTATAAAGGCGTCGAACTTTGCGGGCATTGCCCTTCATTACGGTGTTGCCAAGCGAAACTTGGCCATCGCCACCAATGACGACTTTATCGCCGCGACGTACACTTACAATAGTGGTCATGTTATTCCTCATCATCGAGACGCAGGGGCGACTCGTTAAAAACGATTGATGATGAGTTAATATGGGTTAATGGGCTAAATTCAAGTCCAAAGCCAAATTCCGCAGCCAGTTATTTTGCTACGCTTGAGTTTGTTTTTGTCGCTTTCAGCTAAGCGCTTGGTTTTATAGGGGCCTAAACGTACTTTATACCAAATACCATTGGTGCCAGTGGTTTCACGTATCTCAGCAATTAAACCTGCAAAGGCAATTTTAGCTTTGAGGGTTTCAGCTTGACCATGGGTTCTAAAAGATCCGCATTGCATGACATAAGGACCTTTTTGCTCAAGCTCTTTTACTTCAACTTGAATTTCGTGTTCTTTTATTTCTTTAATAAACTCAGGCGGACGCGGTTTTGCGGGCTCAACTTTTACTGTGGGTTGCGTTGGATTTGCCTGCTGCTCTACAAGTTTTGGATCTGCATTATTTTTTACGTACCACAGGCCAAAACTAAAACCACCAACAAGAAGCATAGTTAGCAATACTAACAATACTGGAAATGGCTTTTTTGGTGGGGCTTGTTTTTTACTGGAACGTTTGCCTGGTTCTTTATTGATAAAATCGTGTCGTGCCATGGCTTTTTGTTTCTTACCTTAAATCATATCTATTGGGTCTACATCTAAGCTCCAGCGCACCTTCTGTGCTAATTTACTGGTGCTTAAATAATCGACCATCTGCGCGAGATATTGGTGTAAAAGAGGGCGATCGTGCGCTTGAATGTGTAATTGAAAACGATACTTACCTGCTACTCGCTCTAATGGAGCAGGAATTGGACCTAGCAATTGTATACCAGTTAGACCATGCACTGGAACTAAATCTGTTAAAAAATCGACGACTTGTTTTATGCTGTGTCCTTCTGCTCGCACAATTGCCATGTTGGTAATGGGGGGCAATAGTGCGTCCTCACGTTCTTGTATCGCAAAGCGGGCAAAATCTTGATAACCATTGTTTACCAAATCTTGTAATAGTGGGTGTTCAGGAAAATGAGTTTGTAGTAATACTTGCCCAGGCTCCCCGCTGCGTCCAGCTCGCCCAGCTACTTGGGTAACTAGCTGTGCCAAATGTTCTGTAGCACGAAAATCACAGGAATATAAACCGCTGTCTACGTCTAAAATCAGCACTAAGCTTACATCCGGGAAATGATGCCCTTTAGCGAGCATTTGTGTACCAACCAAGATGCGTGAGCCGCCTAAGTTAATTTCATCAAGGGCTTTTTCTAGGCTGCCTTTTCGCCGTGTTGAATCGCGATCGATGCGGCTTATCGGTGTATCTGGAAATTCACCTGTTAAAAATTCTTCAATTTGTTCAGTGCCTTTACCGTTAGGGAATATTTGTGTACTCCCGCAATCAGGGCATTGATGGGGTACTGGATGTTGTTCACCGCAGTGGTGGCAAATCATCTGACCAATTGCTTTATGAAAGGTTGCGCTAGTGCTACAGCGCGTGCACTCACTTAACCAGCCACATTCATGGCAGATTAGCGTGGGCGAAAAACCACGGCGATTTAAAAACACCATGACTTGTTTGTTGCGCTTTAAGTGTTGGCGAATGGTTGCAAGGCTTGCATGTGCAATGCCTGCTTGATCTGGTTGGCCTTTCATATCAAGCAATTGAAATTTATTATCGGTACTGGTTTGTGCGCGCTGAGTAAGGCTTAGTAATTGATATTTATTATTAATCGCTTTATGCAATGTTTCTAGAGCTGGCGTAGCAGAGCCGAGTATGAGCGGTATCTTATGCTGAAAAGCGCGATACGCGGCTAAATCACGAGCGTGATAGCGTAAGGTGTCTTGTTGCTTGAAAGAGCTATCATGTTCTTCATCAACAATGATCATCCCAAGTTTTAAAAAAGGCAAAAAAATGCTCGAACGAGTACCAATTACGATTGCGCAGCTGGCTTTTTCACAAAATCGCCAGGTTTGCAGGCGTTCGTTATCGGTTAATGCTGAGTGCCATAGCATAATAGGCGTGTCGGGAAAACGACGGCGAAACCGGTTGACTGTTTGTGGTGTTAGGCCAATTTCAGGCACTAAGACGAGTGCTTGTTCTGCGCGTTTTAACACCTCTTCAAGGCACTGTAGGTAAACCTCTGTTTTCCCGCTGCCGGTCACGCCTTCAAGTAAAAAACTATTAAAGCCAGTGCTTTGATTTATTGCTGTGCAGGCGACTGCTTGTTCTTTATTCAGCGTTGGTTTAGTACCGACTGTTGGTGCTTGCTGCTGCCACAAGTTGTCATGCTCAATGCTTTGATTAATGAGCTCTTTGCTGATCAGACTATCAATGGTTTTTTTATTAAACCCTAACGCTTTTAATTCTGTTAAGGATGATTTACCTGATTGCGCTAATTGTTTAAGTAAATTTAATTGGCTTTTTGCTTTTAACGAAGGAAGTTTGGCACCTTTTTCAGTTAACGCGACCATAGAAATACTCGTTTTATCAGGGCAATGGCCTTGGCGTAGTGCACTTGGCAACGCTATATGGATTGTTTCACCTAGTGGGTAGCAATAATAACGAGCAGTAAATCGTAATAGATCTAGGTGGCTTGTGGTTAATATTGGCGCGTCGTCAATAACTTCAAAAATACTTTTTATTTTATTTAAAGGCACCTCGGTTGTGTCTTTAAGTGCTAAAACCACCGCAACCTTTCGTTGATTACCAAAAGGGACTAATACGCGTGAGCCAATATGTAGCTGTGAACTCAACCCATCAAGTTGCTCAGGTAGGCGATAATCAAAGGTGCGATGTAATGGCACCTTTATAGCAACTTCAACAAAACTCATAACAACTCAAATAAAAGCAAGTAAGAGTGATAATGTACTAAAATTGCAGAAAAAAGCCTACCAGCAAATAGGCTGTTTATTTTTTTTGTTTATATTATTAGCAAATAATGTATTTAAAGCTTGTCGTAGGCAGGGTTGTTGCTTAGAATACGCGTCCTAATTATTTTGATTTTAACGACGTATGGTGCCAGACTTCGGGTTTGGAGAGCGATGCGGCCTTAACTAGAGGTTTCTATGAAAGAAGGTATTCACCCTAAGTACGAAGTAATTTCAGCATCTTGTTCATGCGGAAATAAGTTCGAAACTCGTTCTACTTTGTGTAAAGACATTCACCTAGACGTATGTTCTGCGTGTCACCCGTTTTACACTGGTAAGCAAAAGATTTTAGACACTGGTGGCCGTGTTGATCGCTTTAACAAGCGTTTCGGTGCACTTAGCAGCAAGTAATTATTGCTGTTGTGTCGGAAAAAGCACCTTAGGGTGCTTTTTTTATGCCTGCAATTTAATTAGAACTGGTTAGGGCGTGTTGACCTTTCGTGATTGATTCTGCAGCAGACTGTTTGGTATTTAAGCAAGGCAGCGCCTATAGTAGTGTGGTGTTCCCCACAAATAGGCGATAACGCAGTATAAATGCCAAACATGCGCTGCCTAAAGAGTTATTCCTTGGGGCGATTAACTCTTTGTTACCTACATGGGGGTAGGCAAGGGGCGTGAGCAGGACGCGGAAGCTTTGCTCGGTTTTTACTTAGCCCACTCGATTCCAAACCTCGCGCCGCGATTAAATCGCCCCTAGATTGAACAAATTTCAATCCACAAAGGACAACACGCCCAAGTATCAGCGGTTAAATTCACCCTTTTTTACCCCTGCCTAAAGTAACCATCATTTTTAGTTTTTATAGTGACTATAGCCACTAAATAACAGACAAACAGTTAGATTTTAACTATATTCAGTAATATATTTTGTTTAATTAATTGATGTTATGTTGATAAAAAGTCATTTAATGAGCCTAAATGACGCTAACGTCGTATATTTATATCTTTTATAGGGAATGTGTATTTTAGGTGTAATAAAGTACTATTTAGATGATTTTAGAACAGGTTTTTTGATGCTTTCTTGGCGTGTTATTGTTGGATTTTGAGGTTTTTTTACAAAACTGGTCGATAAAACGCATAAAATTAACAGATCTAGCTTATAACAGGATAGACCTGATATTGCTTGAATTTAATTGTAATATAGGTATCGTTCCAAGATACAGACTATAGAATAGAACTGCTTACTCTCACTTTTAACTTACTTGCAGGATAAAATCGCGTTATGTCAGACTTTCGTGAACAAGCTTTACATTACCATTCGCACCCCGTTCCAGGAAAAATCAGTGTTGAGCTTACTAAGCCAGCCGAAACCGTACAAGATCTCGCTCTAGCTTATAGCCCTGGTGTGGCTGAGCCTGTGCGTGAAATTGCCGCAGATCCAGCTAATGCTTATAAATATACTGGCAAAGGTAATATGGTTGCAGTAATTACCAATGGTACTGCTATTTTAGGCCTAGGTAATTTAGGACCTCTTGCTTCAAAACCAGTTATGGAAGGCAAAGCTTTGTTGTTTAAACGCTTTGCTGGCCTTGACTCAATTGATATTGAAGTAAAACACACAACCACAGAAGATTTCATCAATACCGTTGCAAATATTGCTGATACTTTTGGTGGTATCAACCTAGAAGATATTAAAGCCCCAGAGTGTTTTGAAATTGAAAAAGCATTGATTGAGCGCTGTAGTATTCCAGTGTTTCATGATGATCAACACGGTACAGCTATTGTAACTGCTGCGGGTATGATTAACGCACTTGAAGTGCAGGGTAAAAGCATTGAAGATGCGATTATCGTTTGTTTGGGTGCCGGTGCGGCCGCTGTTGCATGTATGGAGTTATTAATTAAGTGTGGCGCATTGCGTGAGCACATTTATATGCTTGATCGTAAAGGTGTTATTCATACGCGTCGTGATGACTTAAATGAATATAAACAGTTGTTTGCTAACAATACAGATAAGCGCACTTTGCAAGATGTTATTGCTGATGCTGATGTATTTGTTGGTGTATCAGGACCGAACCTGCTTGCACCGGAAGATCTTAAGCTGATGGCTGATAGGCCAGTTGTTTTTGCATGTTCAAACCCAGATCCAGAAATTGCACCTGCGCTTGCTCATGGTGCGCGCGATGATTTGATTATGGCAACGGGTCGTTCTGATTATCCAAATCAAGTAAATAACGTGTTGTGTTTCCCGTTTATTTTTCGTGGTGCATTAGACGTACGTGCGAGCAAAATAAATGATGAAATGAAAATTGCCGCAGTTGAGGCAATTCGCAGTATTACTAAAGAGCCAGTGCCTGCTGAAGTATTAAAAGCAGCAGGTGTTGATAAACTTGAATTTGGACCACAGTATATTATCCCTAAACCAATGGACCCGCGTTTATTACCGCGCATTGCAAAAGCAGTGGCGCAAGCGGCTATTGATTCAGGTGTTGCACAAATTGATATGCCTGAAAACTATATGGCGTAATAGGCACTATTTGGCAATAAAAAACCTCAATTCACTGAATTGAGGTTTTTTGTATCCAAATCATTGCCTGAAACAGGTGCACGTTATTTACAGGTGAAGATCAGTCTTCATTCAGGATAGGCACTTCTAAACCCATCTCTTGCATAATCTTTTTAACTTCTTCTGGTACTTTTTCTGGATTATCTTTACGTAAGTCTTCATCGTTTGGCAATGGTTGGCCAGTAAATGCGTGTAAAAATGCTTCGCAAAGTAATTCACTATTTGTTGCATGTCTAAGGTTATTAATTTGACGGCGAGTACGCTCATCAGTTAAAACCTTTAATACATTTAACGGGATCGAAACGGTGATCTTCTTAACTTGTTCTGATTTTTTCCCGTGTTCTGCATATGGGTGAATATATTCACCATTCCATTTAGCCATAAGATGTATCGTTGCCTCAGGTTGTTAATTGTTTGCGCGACCATTTTGTAGCGCAAAGATGCGGAAATTCTATCGTTTTAAAAAAGATAGTCAAATACTAGTTATTTAGCCATCTAGGGGTATAAATGTTTTGACTTCTTAAATTTGATCATCTAACCTTTTAGACGTCTAAACATCCAGTTAATATAGGTGACGGTATGAGCAAAAAAAATAAAGCGACAATCGCAGTACGTAATGGCATTGATGCTGATAAACATCACGGTGCTGTTGTGCCTCCTATCCACCTATCGACCACCTATTCATTTGCCGATTTTGATACTAAGCGCGAATATGATTATGGCCGTAGCGGTAATCCTAATCGTGATTTACTTGGCGAAACACTCGCAAAGCTTGAAGGCGGTGCCAAAGGCATTATAACTGCTACCGGCATGGCGGCAGTACATTTAGCAACACAATTACTAAATAGTGATGATACGTTAGTCATTCCACATGATTGTTATGGCGGCAGCTACCGTTTGTTTACTTCGCTTGAAAAGCGCGGCTTATTAAAATTAGTGGTTCTAGATTTAACAAACGCTGAAAACCATCAAAAAATACTTGAGATTAAACCTAAGCTAATTTGGATTGAAACACCAAGCAACCCAATTTTACGTTTAACTGATATTAAAGCGATTACGACAATTGCAAAGCAGTGCGGCGCTTTAGTTGGCGCAGATAACACGTTTTTATCACCGGCCTTACAAAACCCAATTGAATTTGGTGTTGATATTGTTGTGCATTCAACCACTAAATATATTAATGGCCACTCCGATGTTGTTGGCGGCGCTGTCATTGCAGCAACACAAGAGCTGGGTGACGAGCTTGCTTGGTGGGCAAATAATATTGGTATTACAGGTGCACCATTTGATAGTTATTTAACATTACGTGGCCTGCGGACTTTAAATGTACGTTTACGTCAGCACCAAGAAAATGCCTTTATCATTGCGCAATATTTAGAAAGTTCACCCTATGTGAGCCAAGTATATTACCCTGGTTTAGAATCTCATCCACAACATCAGTTAGCAAAACAACAACAACGTGGTTTTGGTGGCATGGTAAGTTTTGATATAGCTGGTGATGTAAATGATGCAGCAGCATTTTTAACGAGCCTAGAAGAATTCAGTTTAGCGGAATCGTTAGGCGGTGTAGAAAGCCTAATATGTCACCCTGCAACGATGACTCATGCTGGTATGGATGCAACAGCTCGCTTAGAGGCGGGTGTGGGTGATACGTTGATCAGAATTTCGGTGGGTATTGAAGATGTAAAAGACTTAGTTTCTGATTTAGAACGTGTGTTTAACAAAGTTAAGCCAGGCCAAGGTAATTGTAGTTCGACGACTACTAAGAGTAACTCGACGCAGCAAAGTACAGAGCAAACAAATTCATTCAAATTAACGCCTGCACATACGGCTTTGTGGTAATAGAAAATGGTAAATATAGTTCATAAATTTGGCGGTTCAAGCTTAAGCTCCGCGGAGCGTTATCAAGCCGTAGCAAATATTATTTTAGCACACACCGAAGCAGGTGACTGTGTCGTTGTGTCGGCAGCAGGTAAAACAACCAATACGTTGGTTAAGTTATGGCAAAGTTATCAGCAAGGTGATCAACAAGCCGTAAGTGATATTTTATTACAGCTTGATAATCATCAGCGTACTTTGATTGAGCAGCTATTAAGCCCAACAGCGCAATACGACGCAATTGATGTGTTAAAGCAAGAGTTAGCCTTAATAGCACAGCAAGCTCAACAGCAAAGCTTACAGGAAGCTTCATTGCTTGCTCACGGTGAAGTATGGTCAGCCCGTTTATTGGCTGCTTATTTACAGCAACTAGGACTTGAGGCGAAAGATATTGATGCGCGCCAGTTATTTACACTTAATGACGGGCAGTTGCTGCACCAAAAAAATCAACAAGCATGTGCAGACTTGGTTTCGGCTAACTGTATTAATGTTGTAACCGGTTTTATTGCGTCAGATTGTCAGGGCAATACGATTACTCTCGGGCGCAATGGCAGTGATTACAGTGCCACTTTATTAGGGAGTTACTGTCATGCTAATCAGGTGTCAATTTGGACCGACACGCAAGGTGTATTTAGTACTGATCCGCGTAAAGTTAAAAAAGCGCTTAAGTATTCTAAGGTCTGTCGTGGTCAAGCTAATTTACTTGCGCGTTTAGGTAACCCTGTTTTACATGCTAAGACGTTATCACCTTTGAAAAATACCGACATAAAACTAGTGGTACGCAGTAGTTATGATACGGATGCCAGTGCCACAGAAATTGTTAAAGAAGGTTACAGTAAAGCTAAACGGTTTATTACGACGTTGGAGAATATTGATTTACTGCGCATTGATCAGCTTCGTGCTGGTGAAGTGGGAGAGTTAAGTCAGATAATTCAACATAGCCTGCATCATTTTATTCAAAATGGCGATACATACCTATTAGTACCAGCAGAAGCGACGCATCAAGTCGTCAGCCACCTGCAAGGGCGAGCTAATATTATAGAATCAAATTTACATGGTTGTGCGGTTGTTGCGCCACGCAATGATGTAACTCAGTTACTTGAGCAAGCAACGCAGGTGCTGAGTGAGCAAAGTTTAGCGCCGCGTTTTAGTCATCAAGATAATGATTATTTACTACTGCTTACCGATCAATCTATTGATAGCGATGTACTTACATTACTGCATGACAAGTTAATAAATAAAGGTCAAGAGCTCGCGATCATTGTTGCTGGTATTGGTAATGTAGGTGAGGTATTTATTGATCAATTAAGTCAGCAGCTTAATCGCTTACAGCAGCATTTTAGTGTCAAGCTCGTTGGTTTATTGCGTTCACGTTCTATGTTATTTAGCCCAAGTGGTATAACACTTGAACAGTGGCAAGCGCAATGGCAAAACGAGGCTGTAGACTACCAAGAAGAAGATCTGTTAGCACATATTGGTGAATTAGATTACGAACATAAAGTAGTGATTGATATTACAGCGAGTGAAGCGTTTAGTAAGCTTTACCCTGCGTTTGTTAATTTAGATTGTCATATGATTAGTGCTAATAAATATGCCGGTACAGCAAATAACGACTGGTATCAAAGTTTGCGTCAAAACTTAGCTGAGCGTAACTTATTGTGGCGTTATAACACCAGTGTGGGTGCCGGTTTACCGATTAACTTCGCATTAGCTGATTTACAAAACAGTGGCGATTGTATTACTCATATCGAAGGGGTTTTTTCGGGTACTTTATCTTGGTTGTGCAGTAGCTATGACGGTAGTGTAGCATTTTCAGATTTAGTATTAGAAGCGCAGAAGATGGGCTTTACTGAGCCTGATCCGCGCGAAGATTTATCTGGTCGCGATATGCAGCGCAAGTTGCTTATTTTAGCGCGTGAGCTTGGACTTACGCTTGAGTTAGATGATATCGCATTAACACCGTTAATGCCTACAGAGTTAGCACAAGGGGATTGGCAGTCATTCTTGGATAAAAAACATTTACTTGATAATTTTATTGCTGAAAAAGCGCAAGACGCGGCCAAAGATAATAAAGTACTGCGCTACACTGGCGCATTATCAATTCTTGATGGCAAAGTAACGGCTAAAGTTGGTTTAGCCTATGCAACACAAGGCGATGCACTTGCTAATTTAACACCAGGCGATAATATTTTTGTGATTAACAGCCAGTGGTATAGCGATAATGCGTTAGTTATTCAAGGCCCCGGCGCAGGTAAAGAAGTCACCGCTGCGGGTGTGCATTCTGATTTATATTGGTTAGTACAAAACTTAAAGTGATGCCAAGTTAAGTTATGAGAAACATAACAAAAAAGCGCCAAGTTGGCGCTTTTTTAGTTTAAAAGAGACTATATTCTGTTTAAAATAGCTCTTCTTCCGTTTTCGTGTCTTCTTCAAATATATTTTCTACATCTTGCAGTACATATTTAGTAGGTGCAGTACCTTTATCAAAATATTCAAAGCGGCTAGTGTAGTCATTCTTTTTACTTAATAGTCCTGTTGCTAAGTCGATACGTACCGACACTAGATCTTCAGGCGGTTCGATCGGCGCCTCAGGCTTACCATCAAGCGCTACACGCATAAAATCAACCCATGCAGGCTGTGCTGTTTTTGCACCAGACTCAGCACCGGAGATTTGAGCACTGGATAAGTTATTGTTGTAAGTTGAGCGTCCAAGTGGATTGCCTGGATTATCAAAACCTACCCAAACGGTTGTTAATACGTTTCGATTGAAACCACTAAACCAAGTATCAACAGAGTCATTGGTTGTACCAGTTTTGCCAGATAAATCGCGTCGATCTAATGCTTGTGCGCGCCAACCTGTACCACTCCAGCCTGTTTTATGACTCCAACTGCCACCACCCCATATAGCGCTGTTCATAGCGTCAGCAACTAAGAATGCATTTTGTTTAGAAATGACACGTGGAGCACAGCGGGGGAGGGCGGGTATATCTGCGTTATTTTGGTCGTGTTGATTTAATTGTGTCGTTGTTAACGTTTGATCTGCAAATAGCTCATTTTCTATAGCATCACAGGTTAACAAAGGCTCAGTTTTAAATAGTACTTCACCAGTAAAGTCTTGGATTTCGCTTATAAAATAGGGTGAAATCAAATGGCCACCGTTTGCAAATGCACTCATACCACGGGCAAGTTCTATCGGTGTTATTGAAGCACTGCCTAATGCCAAAGATTCACTGCGATTGATATCTGTATTTTGAAAACCAAACTTAAGTAAATGATCCGCTGTACGCTGCAAACCAACACCACGTAATAAACGCACTGAAATAACGTTTTTAGATTGTGCTAAGGCGCGGCGAATACGAATAGGACCATTATATATCGCAGGGCTATTTTTAGGTCGCCATGCAACACCTAGGCTTTTATCCCACTGATTAATTGGCGCATCGTTTAAAATTGAGGCCAGCGTATAACCACTGTCAAGCGCAGCAGAGTAAATGAAAGGTTTAATATTTGAGCCGACTTGTCGCTTTGCTTGAACTGCACGATTATATTGGCTTTGTTCAAAGCTATAGCCGCCGACAATGGCCTTAATTCGGCCATCATTAGGGTCTAAAGACACTAATGCACTTGATGCTTCAGGAAGTTGGCTAAGTACATAGCTATTGTCTTTATTTTTGCGAAGCCAAATTTGCGCGCCTGGGTTGAATATATCGCTTACTTTTTTAGGCGGAAAACTTTGGCGGTAGCGCGTAATGTATTTACGCGCCCATTTTAAACCATTCCAATCAAGCGTCACTTGTTCGCCATTTTTGAGTAACGCAGTTGCTGTTTTTTCATCAACGCTCAGTACGGCTGCTGCCAGTAATGGGCCAATTTCCTTTACTGATTTGAGTTTATCTATAATATCAGCGTGGCTTAATGCGGTTTGAGTCTCAAAATCCCACAGTAACTGCGTTATACCTCGGTAGCCGTGGCGCATATCGTAAGCATGTAAATTATCAACAATTGCTGTTTGAGCTGCTTTTTGTACATCAGACTCAACGCTGGTATAAACTTTAAAACCAGTGTTGTAAGCGCGTTCATAGCCATAGCGTTCGACCATTTCTGCGCGTACCATTTCAGAGATATAAGGTGCGTATAACTCAATCTCAGCACCATGGAAACGGGCTGTAATTGGCTCGTTAATCGTACTTTCGTAGAGTTCACGCGTTATGTGTTTTTCATCAAGCATTCGGCCAAGTACAACGTTTCGTCGAGCTTTAGCACGTTCGGGATTACGAATAGGGTTTAAGGCAGAAGGGGCTTTTGGTAAACCTGCTAGCATCGCCATTTGTGCTAAAGTTAATTCCTTCAGTTCTTTTCCGTAGTATACTTGAGCTGCAGCACCAATACCGAAAGCACGATTGCCTAACTCAATCTTATTAAGATACAAAGCAAGTATTTCATCTTTGGTTAGTAAGTTCTCAATATGCAGTGCAATGAAGATTTCTTTAACTTTACGAATATAGGCTTTTTCTCTTGTTAAGAAAAAGTTACGGGCAAGCTGCATTGTAATAGTACTTGCGCCTTGTTTTTTCTCGCCAGTTGAAACAAGCACTAGCGCTGAGCGTACGATACCGATAGGATCAATGCCTATATGATCGTAAAAACGGGAGTCCTCAGTAGCCAAAAGTGCATCAATTAATGGTTGAGGGATCTCATCTATCGTAACGGGAATACGTCGTTTTTCACCAAATTGGTTGATGAGCAGTCCGTCGCGAGAAAAAACTTGCATCGGTGTTTGCAGTTGTACATCTTTTAAAACTTGCACACTGGGGATGTCAGATTTAACGTAATAATAAAGGCTTAGTAAAGTAATAAGCCCAAGAAATGTGCAAATGATAAAAAATTGTAAAGTTCGTTTGAATAAAATCACGTATATTTTCCCGAAATGGACTCCCAATTAGAATCGTAGACTGATAGTATATATTGATTAAAAAATGAATAATATTTTTTCAGACAAAAATTATAACTTGTTTATTATTAAAACAAAGGCAAAGTTGCAAACATGTTAAGCCAATTCTTTAATAAGTCGTCATCTGTGATGATAGGGATAGACATCGGTTCACACGCTATCAAAGCGGTGTTACTGAATGAAACGGACAGTGGCTATCGGCTAGAGGCGTTAGCAATTGAGCCCATGCCCAAAGGCGCAATGTCCGAACGTAGCATTCAAGATATTGAAGCTATTGGGAACATTATAAATAAATTAAAACGTAAATTGCCTAAGACGGTTCAATATGCAGCGGTTGCAGTATCTGGGCAAACCGTTATAACGAAAGTTATTTTTATGGATGTTACGCTCAGTGATGCCGAACTGGAATCACAGATAGAAATAGAAGCAGATAGCCTTATTCCCTATCCACTTGATGAAGTTAGCCTTGATTTTGAAAAACTGGCAACCAATGAAGCAGACCCATCAAAAATGAACGTATTGCTTTCAGCAGCTCGAACAGAGAGTGTTGAAGCGAGGGTCGGTGCACTGGAGGCTGCAGGTTTGACTGCCAAGGTTGTAGATGTTGAAAGCTACGCGTTAAGCCGTGCTATGGACGTTTATTATCAACAACTACCAAGTGATGCATTTAACAAATGTGTTGCTGTGGTTGATATAGGTGCGGTATTGATGTTGGTCAGCGTGGTGCTCGGCGGTGAAACAATCTATACGCGAGACCAAGTTTTTGGTGGTGATCAATACACAAATAGTATTGTAGCTTACTATAACAAAAGCTTTGATGAGGCCGAGATAGGTAAAACAACGGGTGATTTACCACCTAATTATACCTTTGAGGTTCTAGCGCCTTTTCAAACTTCGTTACTACAGCAAGTTCGACGTTCCGTACAAATGTTTTTAACCACCAGTGGCAAAGATCAAATAGATTACATTGTTTTGACTGGTGGCACAGCCATGATAGATGGTCTTGATAGATTGTTAATTGAAGAGTTAGGTATACATACTATTGTTGCTGAGCCTTTTGAAAATATGGATGTTTCACCTAAAGTTGACCGCAATGTGCTCAAGCGTCATCGTACGCAGTTTGCAATTGCAACAGGACTGGCATTAAGGAGTTTTTCATCATGCCACATATAAATCTGCTGCCATGGCGTGAACAGCAACGAAAGCAATCACAAAACAAGTTTGCTACGATCTTATTTTTGGTGGTGTTTGTGAGCTTTTTGAGCATGTATATGCTGAGCACGTATTATGGCAATCTTAGAGATGGTCAAAATATTAAGAATAACTATTTAAGTACTGAAATAACTCAGTTAGACATGCGGATTCGTGAAATACGAGAGTTAGATAAAAAGAAAGAAAGCTTGCAGCAGCGTATGCGACTAATTGAAGAGTTGCAGAGTAACCGAAATCTTGGCACCCAAATTATGGATGAAGTTGCCAAAATTGTACCAGCCGGAGTTTATCTAACGAAGTTAGAGCGCCGCGGTAATACAATTCATGTGGTTGGGCGTAGTGAATCTAATAATCGTCTATCGACAATGCTACGCGAAGTGCAAGGCTCCTATTTATTAGAAAAGCCCACCATGCAAGGTATTGTTGCGGGTGAAACGTCATCACGTCTGTTGAGTGATTTTAATATGGAATTTTATGTAAAAGCCTTTGATAAAATCGGAGAGGTAAAGCAATGAGCCTTGATATCAAAGCATTGACAGAAATCGAATGGAATGAGATCGAATTAGAAAACATTGGTGATTGGCCAATTGTAGTGAAAATAATTTGCTGTGCATTTATTGCTGCCTTAGTCTTGTTTTTTAGCTACAGCTTATTGGTTTCTGATGAGATTGACAGTTATCATAGCTCTGTTTCGCAAGAAGTTGAGCTGCGAAGCACTTATCGTGTTAAGTACGCTGTAGCCAGCAATTTAGAAATTTATCGCCAACAAATGGTTGAAATGGAAGAGAAGTTCTCTCTACTTTTAAAGCGATTACCCACCTCGAATGAAACGCCTGGTTTGCTAGATGACTTATCATATGTAGGCACTACAAGTGGTTTAACCTTTTTAAAAATTGGTTGGCTACCAGAAGTTGAAAAAGAATTTTATACCGAGTTACCGATTAAAATTGAAGTGGTAGGGACTTATCATGAATTTGGAGACTTTGTCGGAAAGGTAGCTCAACTGCCGCGTATTGTAAGCCTGCATGACTTTTCTGTTAATAGTTTTAGCTCAGGAAAGCTAATATTTAGTGTTGTAGCGAAAACATACCGCTACGAGAGTGAACCCAAAAAAGTAGGGGCTAAAAAATGAAAAAGTTAGCGCTTATCTTTTTTGCCACCGCACTGATCACAGCATGTAATGATGATACCTCTGAACAAAAAGAGTTTATTGATCAGGTTAAAGCCAGTACAACGCCAAAAGTTGAGGCAATCCCTAAGCTAATTCAGTTTGAGCATTTTGAATATAACTCGCGACAACTACGTAGTCCTTTTGTTGCACCACAGCCTGAAATTATTCAAAATAATATGATACAAGTAAAAAACTGCCTACACCCAGATCCAAAGCGTATGCGTGAACCTTTAGAAAAATACCCTTTGGATAATTTAGCGATGAAAGGAACATTAGGGTCAAGTGGTGAAATGTGGGCATTAATAAGAGCCGCAGACGAAACCCTGCATAGAGTGACTGTTGGGGATTATTTAGGTTTGTATCATGGCGAAGTTCAAAATGTTAAAAGTGATTTTATAGAATTGTTAGAATTAATTCCCGATGGGTCTGGTTGTTGGAAAGAGCGCCTGACGAAGCTTGAAATGTTAGAGGCGCCAAAGAATGACGCGAGTTAAAAATCAAAAAGGTAAAAATAAAATGTATAAGGGAGTATCTTGGAGTCGTCGCATTCATCATGTCATGTTTGTTGTTGTAGCCCTGTTTATAACACAGTCAGCGATCGCAGCACCGCTGTTATATGATATTCGCTATAATCCTTTATTAGCTGGAGAAACGGAATTACAGCTAGTATTTGATGAAGAGTTAAAACAAGCACCTAAAGTTCAGGTGTTTAATAACCCAGCTCGCATTGAAATGCGTTTTAACGCAATGGATGTTGACGATGATCTTGGTGACGTGCAAATCAACCAGTCAGGTATAGTGAAAGTTAGCAGTGTTGCCACTGATGGTAATTTAGTTGTTACTGTTCACTTAGAGCGATTAAAAATTTATCAAACTAAAGTAAAAGATAACCTTTTATCACTGCATGTTTCAGATAACCCTTTAGCAATAGAGGCGACTCCAGAAGGTGAGGCTAGTGACGCCAATGGCAGTTATATAAACAGTATTCAATCGATTGATTTTCGCCGTGGCGAAAAAGGGGAGGCGCGCGTTCTTGTCTTCTTAAAGGACACTCAAGCGGCTATTGATGTACATGAAAGTGGTGGTAAGATTATTGTAGACTTCCATCATACAGATATTCTCGATGAGCTTTTGTATGAATTGGATGTGCTTGATTTTGGTACGGTCGTCAGCTCAATTGAGACATTTAAAGAAGGTAGTGTAAGTAGAATGGTGGTTGCACCTAATGCAGCTTTTAAATTTACTTATCAGCAAATAGAAAACATTCTTACTTTAAGTGTAGAAAAAGATAATACTCAACGTTCATATTTAGATGGTGGCAAGGAATATCAGGGTCGTCCTATGACTCTAAATTTTCAAGACATCTCAGTACGCGCCGTTTTGCAAATTATTGCAGGGTACAACGACTTTAACTTGGTAACGAGTGATTCTGTTGAGGGAAATATTACTTTGCGCTTAGATGGCGTTGCCTGGGATCAAGCCTTAGATGTAGTCTTAAGAGTTAAGGGCCTAGATAAGCGTATGGATGGTTCAATCTTAATGGTTGCTCCATCAGAGGAATTTGCAGAGCGTGAAGCGAAAGAGCTTAAGGCAAAGCAACAAGTTGAAGAGTTAGAGCCGTTATACAGTGAGTACATTCGTTTAAATTATGCAAAAGCAGAAGAGTTTGCTGATTTATTAAAAACGGATACTAACAGTATTATAAGTCAGCGCGGCAGTGTATCTGTTGATAAGCGTACTAATACGCTTCTAATTAAAGATACGGTTGGTAGTATTGAAAGTATTCGCCGAATGGTTGAAACGCTAGATATCCCAGTAAGACAGGTTTTAATAGAATCTCGTATGGTAACAGTGCGTGATAATGTAAAAGAAGATTTGGGTATTCGTTGGGGATTCAGTGATCAGCAAGGCAGTGATGGTATTTCAGGGACTTTAGAAGGCGCTAATACAATTTCTAATGGCACAATACCAGGTGTATCCGATCGCTTAAATATCAACTTACCTATTGCGAACCCAGCGGGCAGTATTGGTATGCACGTTGCTAAATTGGCAAATGGTACTTTGATAGATTTAGAGTTAACGGCGTTGGAAGAAGAAAATCGCGGTGAGATTATCGCAAGTCCACGTATTACGACTGCAAACCAACAAAAAGCGAGGATTGAACAAGGTACTGAAATACCTTATGTAGAATCAGCTTCAAGTGGTGCAACAACCGTAACATTTAAAAAGGCAGTACTAAGTCTCGAGGTGACGCCTCACATCACACCAGATAATAAAGTGATACTCGATTTAGTAATTACCCAAGATACACGTGGTGATACAGTACAGACGGGAACAGGCCAAGCGGTTGCTATTGATACACAGCAAATTAAAACGCAAGTATTGGTAGAAAATGGCCAAACAATTGTACTGGGTGGAATATTCCAACAACAAATCATTAATTCAACCAAAAAGGTACCATTATTGGGCGATATTCCTTATTTAGGCGTATTGTTTAGAAGTACCAGTGAGTTTAATGAGAAAAAAGAGTTGTTGATATTTGTAACACCTAAGATTCAAGTTGATTAATTTCGCTCTCGACTTGTGTTAGTTTAATATTTTTGTAGCGTTTTATTTTTTAGTTGGTGAGTACTTAAATACTCACCAATTTGGATTTTAAACGGCTATAATATGAGAATGTTTTTACCCATATTGAAATGTAAATGTGGGTAAAAATAGAGAGAATGGTGGAAATATTGTGTTATTAAGCCATAGAAAAGTTATGGCTTAGGTATCACACCACAATAAAAGCACTTTGGGTTGGATGTTTTTTGACCGAAAAATGTTAGCCGAACCTATTTTTGGTCGGTTTTTTCTTAATCAATGAGCATTTATTCACTTTAATTGCTCGTTAGTTGGCTTTTTGTTCTATTTGACTTGAAATACCTAATCAATTACTGAGATAATCCCCTCCTTAATTTTGGGGCCAGGTCGTTAGGCGGGGTTTTATTTCAAATTTTAGAGTTCGTTTGTACTAAAAGATATGGCTGAGAAACGTAATATATTTCTAGTTGGTCCTATGGGGGCTGGCAAAAGCACAATTGGTCGTCACATTGCTGACCAATTGCACCTTGAATTTGTCGATTCTGATCAAGAAATCGAACGCCGTACCGGTGCAGATATTGCCTGGGTGTTCGATCTTGAAGGTGAAGAAGGCTTTCGACTTCGTGAAGAAGGCGTCATTGGTGACTTAACCGAAATGCAAGGTATTGTACTTGCAACTGGTGGTGGTTCCGTGATGAGTAAAGAAGTTCGAAATAAGCTTTCGGCTCGAGGTATCGTTGTATACCTAGAGACACCTATCGAAAAGCAAGTTGCACGCACGCAGCGCGACAAGCGTCGCCCATTACTGCAAACAGAAGAAGCACCTCGTGATGTATTAGAGCGCTTAGCTGAAGAACGCGAACCGTTATATAAAGAAGTTGCTGATTTTACTGTACGCACTGATGAGCAAAGCGCTAAAGTTGTTGCTAATCAAATCATTGAGAAATTAGATTTTTAAATACCAATAAGAAAGGATGCTAGCGATGCTTGAATTAACTGTTAATTTAGACGAGCGAAGTTATCCTATCTATATTGGTCAATCTGCACTTCAACAGACTGACAGGCTACTTCATCATATTGGTGATTGTCGACCTATCATTATCACTAATGACACCATTGCACCTTTATACTTAAGTGATGCAATGGCGTTATTAGCTGATTTAAATCCGCTAAATTTTATAATTCCAGATGGTGAGCAATATAAATCACTAGAATGGTTTGAGAAAATTTCAGCATTCCTACTTGAAAATAATTGTGGCAGAGATACCTGTTTAATCGCTCTTGGTGGTGGTGTTATAGGTGATCTTACTGGCTTTGTTGCTGCGTGTTATCAACGCGGTGTTCCGTTTATTCAAGTACCAACTACATTACTATCGCAAGTTGATTCATCAGTTGGCGGTAAGACAGCGGTTAACCATCCTTTGGGTAAAAACATGATTGGGGCATTTTATCAGCCACAAGCTGTGTTTATCGATACTAAATCATTGCATACACTTCCTGCTCGTGAATTTGCAGCCGGTATGGCTGAAGTCATAAAATATGGTTTAATTTACGATACTGAGCTATTTGGTTTTTTAGAAAGCAATGTTGCTCAGTTACAAGCTTTGGATGAAGAAACAATTCAGCATGTTATTTTTCGTTGTTGTGAAATCAAAGCGTTAATAGTTGCACAAGATGAAAAAGAAGCAGGTCTGCGGGCTTTACTTAATTTGGGTCATACATTTGCTCATGCAATTGAAGCTCAAATGGGGTACGGACAGTGGCTACATGGCGAAGCTGTAGCGACAGGTATGGTATTAGCTGTGCAACTTGCACATACGCGAGGTGATTTAACCGAGCAAGAAGTGATAAGAGTGTGTGACTTGATTAGCAAGTATAATTTACCTGTTGTGATCCCTGAGATTATGACTAGTGAGCACTTTTTGCATCATATGCGTAAAGATAAAAAGAATAAAAAAGGGACTATTCGTTTTATTTTACCTACTCAATTTGGCCAATGTGCATTGGTTGATGATGTCTCAGATCAGCAAGTCCGAGATTTAATAGGGCGCTAATGCAATCGCAAATCTTACCAAGCCGTGCGGCTTTGGTTGATCGTATTGCCCTTCAGTTTGAATACGGGCAAAGCCTTATTGCTCTGCTAGGCTCTTCAGGGCTTGGTAAAAGTTACCTTCTAGAAACCTTCATTACAGATAAATATAGCGACTTTAATAAAGCATTTGTTCAGCTATCGGCTCGAATGACCGACGTTCAATTAATGGGTGAATTACTTGAACAGAGCTTTCGTGCACCATTAATAGATCAAAACCTTAGTTTGTCAGAGAATTTTTATCAGCTTGCGAAGCAGCAAAATTGTGGTGCGTGTTTATGGGTTCTCGATGGTGGAAGACACCTGTCAGATGAAATGGCTGAAGAGTTAGTTAAACTTGCAAAGCAAAGCCCCACTACGTTGTATATCTTAGTTGCCACACAGGTTGTGGCACAATTTAGTAGCAGTGTAGAAATTCATCTTGAAGCGTTATCAATTGCTGAAAGTAAGCAGCTTATGAGCTGGTATTTTAAAGATCTCCCGATAAATGAAGATCCTGTTTTTCAAACTTTTTTGCATGAAACTCACGGTAATCCTAGTTTACTCTTAGCTTGGGAGCCGACCCTGCATAGCGCAAAAGTTGAACCAAAAGCGAAGCCATCATGGCCAATTCATTTAGTAACATTAATGCTGATTATTATGTTATTGATTATTGGTTTTTTATACCAGTCAGATATGACTCGTTGGTGGAAAGACGTTTATCAGGCGCAGCCTGAGCAAGCAATTCCTACTGCATTAAGTGTTAACACGTTTAAATCAGGTGCTGAGGATAGACAGAACACAGATGTAATTACATTGGCCGATAATACGGATAGTGAGCAGTTGCTTGTAGATGAAAGTATTGAAACAAAGAGTAGTAAAGTTAATGCTATCGCCAACGATACATCAATTGAGCTTGATGCAATTGAGTCACCCTCTGCCACTCATAAAAATAACGTAGCGGCTATTTTAGATAGTTTAGCCATAAGTGAGCAAAAGAAAGATCCAGTAAATATTGTTGAACAACCAAGCAAGGTAATCGACGTTTCGATTGCAGAATTACCAGCAGATAATGCGTGGTATTTATCACAAACGGACAACAATGTAGTTATTCAATTATTAGCCGTTACTCAGCAGTCTGTTAGTGAGCAATTTATTGCCCAACAGCAATTACAAGCAAATGCTAAAGTGTACCAAACATGGCGCAATGGAAAGCTGTGGTGGGTTGTCACCTATGGTAATTATCCAAGTATGCAAGCAGCGCGCGCTGTGTTACCAAGCCTACCTGAGCAAGTTCGTAAAAATCAGCCTTTTTATAAAAAAATTGCCAAAATAAAACAAGAAATTGCATTACTAGATCAGTAAATTAGTACTGATTAGTGTAAAATTGCGCTACACACGTTTGAAGTAAAGAGCCGATGCAGAAAAAGACCAGAGCCTTCCTTAAATGGGCCGGCGGAAAATACAGCTTAGTTGAAGATATTAGTGCCCGTTTGAATCTAGCGAGCAAGCATGCTGACACATTAGTTGAACCGTTTGTGGGTGCTGGTTCAGTATTTTTAAATACTGATTTTAAGCATTATATTTTAAATGATATAAATGCTGATCTGATCAATCTTTATAACGAATTAAAAAGCTCGCCAGATGAATTTATAAGTGATGCAAAAAAACTGTTTGTAGATCTTAATAACCATGCTGATGCTTACTATGATTACCGTGTGCAGTTTAATCAAAGTAATGACATTTATGAGCGTGCTATTTTATTTTTGTACATGAATCGTCATGGCTACAATGGTTTGTGTCGTTATAATCTGAAGGGAATTTTTAATGTTCCATTTGGTAAGTATAAACGTCCTTATTTTCCTGAAAAAGAAATGTACTTTTTTGCTGAGAAAGCGCAGCAAGCCACATTTACCTGTCTAGGTTATGATGATGTGTTTAAGCTAGTACCCAGCAATGCGGTAATTTACTGCGATCCACCGTATGTGCCTTTAAGTAAAACAGCGTCATTTACCTCTTATGCTAAAGGGGGCTTTAATTTAGATGATCAAGCGAACTTAGCCAACTTAGCTGAGCAAGCAGCCTTTGAGCAAAAGACACCGGTATTGATTTCGAACCATGATACTGTCTGGACGCGAAAAATATACAGTCAAGCAACGCTGAATGAAATTCAAGTAAAGCGGACTATCAGCCCAAAAGGTGGTTCACGCAATAAAGTAAATGAACTAATGGCTATGTATTTAGCACCCAAGTCACCACGCCATAAATAGCGGCTACAAAAAATACAAATAAAACAATAGCGATGAGAATAATACTCAATGGGGAGTGTTGTTTGAAGTCAGATTGGCGCTTTTTTTCAGATTGCACACCAAAAAAAGCCGCTACGACACTTTGTAGAGCATCGAGTAGTTGTCGCATTTAATTAAAAGTTCGGGCTAAGTGAGCGTGCTTTTTTTGGTTCATCTGAGCTGGTAAGCAATTCTAATAAATCTAAGTAATGAAATTGTGCACTACGGCTGTCGCCAGTGATCCAAGACATCCAACTAGACTCTTGTTCAAGGTGCATACAGTGAACAGGTACGACAGAGATAACCTCTGCATTGTTTTGGCAATGATTGGCAGCGATGATTACATCATCATTTTGAGAAAAATAGGTTACTGTTAAAGTAGTGACAACAGTAGCAATTAAGATCCCAGTTTTAAAAGCACGCATTTTATCTAACCCAAAGTGGTATGACTTAACCAAGCATACATAAAGAATGCTTAAATAACAACCTTAATTTATACTTAACAAATATAAATGTTTAATATAATTAATAGCTTAAGGTAAATGTAATGTTTTAAAAAAGTTGTTTTTTAATTGCTCTTTAGATATCTGCAATAGAGCATATGTTCTATATTGGGATGATCCTTGGGGATCTTCGCTATTTGGGTTACATTAGGCACATACATGCAATTTAGGCTGTGACTCATAAAGAGTTAGCCACAATCGAATCTATGGGTTTGTTTATGTTAGATACTTTGCCAAAATATTTAATCGCTCCGTCAATTTTATCAGCTGATTTTGCGCGATTGGGAGAAGATGTTGATCGTGTTTTAGCCGCAGGTGCGGACGTGGTCCATTTTGATGTCATGGATAACCATTATGTGCCAAACTTAACCATCGGCCCTATGGTTTGCAAGGCGTTGAGAGATTACGGTATTACAGCGCCAATTGATGTGCATCTAATGGTAAAACCGGTAGATAGCTTGATCCCGCAATTTGCCGAAGCTGGCGCATCCATTATTACTTTTCATCCAGAAGCAAGTGAGCATATAGATCGCACTTTACAGTTGATCAAAGATCACGGCTGTCAAGCGGGTTTAGTATTCAACCCAGCTACGAGCTTAAGCTATTTAGAGCATGTGATTGACAAACTCGATGTGATCTTACTTATGTCGGTTAATCCAGGGTTTGGCGGACAGAGTTTTATTCCTCATACTTTGGAAAAGTTACGCCAAGCACGAAAAATTATTGATGATTCAGGCCGTGCAATTCGTTTAGAAGTTGATGGTGGTATTAAAGTCGATAATATTGGTGCTGCTGCAGAAGCTGGTGCTGATATGTTTGTTGCGGGCTCTGCAATTTTTAATCAGCCAGATTATAAAGTGGTTATTGATCAAATGCGTGAGCAATTACAGGTTGTTAAATAATGAAATATGAAGCCGCTTTGTTTGATCTAGACGGCACCCTTGTCGATAGTGTGTATGATTTATATATAGCGATGAATCTGACTTTATCTGACTTAGCTTTTCCGATTGTAAGCCAGCGTTTAGTCGAAAGTTGGGTGGGTAATGGCATTGATGTTTTGGTTAAACGAGGCTTAAGTGGCGATATGCAAATAAGTGAGCATTTAGACTCAGCGCTTGCAGATAAAGCGATTGCACTTTTCTATGGTCACTATGAACAGCAGGTCGGCGAGTACAGCGTATTATATCAACATGTAGAAACAGGTCTGGCGGCATTACGCGGTATGCCAAAAGCGTTAATCACTAATAAAGCACGACGCTTCACTGAAAAGCTACTTGATAAGTTGGCTTTAACAAGTCATTTTGATGTAATAGTATGTGGTGATGATATGGCTAAAAAGCCGTCACCTGAGCCACTGTTGTTTGCTTGTCAGCAATTAAATGTACAAGCGAGCCAAGCAATTATGATCGGTGACTCAAAAAGTGATATTTTAGCGGCGCAAGCAGCCAGGATAGACGTGGTTGCGTTGACTTATGGTTATAACCAAGGGGAGAGTTTAAGTGATTATAATCCGCAGTACCTCTGCGGTACATTCTTAGATATACTACCGGTGCTTAATCAGCGGTAAACGACATTTAATTTTAGTATTTTAATTTTAGCAATATAAAGGAACATCATGAGTAAACCAGTAGTGTTAAGTGGCATTCAGCCAACCGGTGGTATGACAATAGGCAACTATGTTGGCGCTATTAACCAGTGGCTTAAGCTACAGGAAGACCACGAAAGTTACTTTATGCTGGTTGACTTGCATGCGATAACAGTACGCCAAGATCCAAAGTTGCTTCGGTCACGTGTATTAGATGGCATCGCGCTTTATGCCGCATGTGGTATTGATCCAGAAAAAGCCGCGTTATTTGTGCAATCACAAGTGCCAGAGCATGCACAATTAGGTTGGGTATTAAATTGTTATGCGCAAATGGGCGAGCTGAATCGCATGACCCAGTTTAAAGATAAATCATCAAAGCATGCTAACAATGTGAACGTTGGTTTATTTGCTTATCCGGTATTACAGGCCGCTGATATTTTGCTTTATCAAGCAGATCAAGTACCAGTGGGAGATGATCAAAAACAGCATTTAGAACTTACGCGTGATATCGCGACACGTTTTAATAATTTATACGGCGATGTGTTCACAGTTCCTGAACCTTATATCCCTGAGTTCGGCGCGCGTGTAATGAGCTTACAAGATCCACTTAAAAAAATGTCTAAATCTGATGAAAATCCAAATGGTTACATCATGTTGTTAGATGAACCGAAAAAGATCGAGAAAAAGCTGAAAAAAGCAGTAACTGATTCAGACGAGCAGGCACGTATTTATTTTGATCGTACTGAAAAACCAGGTGTATCTAATTTACTTACTCTTATGTCAGTAGCAACTAAACGTTCAATTGAAGAGTTAGTGCCAGAGTACGAAGATAAAATGTATGGTCATCTGAAAAAAGACACCGCTGATGCTGTTGTTAGCATGATTGAGCCAATTCAAGCGCTCTTTAAAGAAATTCGTGAAGATCAAACATTGCTTGATAACATCATGAGGACAGGAGCCGAAAAAGCCAGCGCACGTGCAGAGGTAACGTTAAAGGCAGTTTACAATGCACTAGGATTTATACCACGCCCGTAATCTCGTTAACTAATAACATAAAGCCAGATGCTTCCAACTACAACGGAACATCTGGTTTTTTTGTGTCTTAATAACCTGAAGTTTGGTTAATTCCAACTTTATTAATAACGAGTAATTCAACAGACTCGTTAGTTGTCATCAAGGGTTGAGCAATGTCTGATATTATATACCCAAGCCACCTCAAGATGCAGAATTCAGCGTTTCACAGGGGCTTAATATCAAGGCGTTACTTTGCAATAATGGCCGTCCCTTTTAATAAGTAACAACGATGAGAGTGAGCACCTGTGAAACGCCCAACAGGTTGGCTTAAAAGCGATTTATACAGCGTTATTGATTTTAACAATAGAACCACTATTATTTGCAATCAATGCCTTGCCTAAATCGCTTTTAATTCCAACTGAAACTCGCATCTTGAGGTGGCTTGGGTATGGATTTCGAGAAATTAAAAGATCTCATTAAAGCAGCCTCGAAAGCTACATTTGAAAATCTTAAAATTAAGCATCTTAATGAGACCTTAACTGGTTATGCCTTATGTACAGATGATGGAGCAATGACAATCTATCATATTGCGACTACACAACAGTGGGCTGAAAAAGGTGGTAATTTTGAATTGGAGTTTTCTCCAGTACAGTGGCAATACAGTGATAATGGCAGTTTTTTCGATGAAGCTTATGAACTTATAATGAAACGTGTGGAGCGTCAGGATGATGAAGAAAATGAGGGTAAATTCCAAGAGCTTGTTGATCGCACTTTTAGCATATTCGTTTCGGCTCTTCTTGAACTTCGAGCCGAAGGTGTTTTCTCTGAAAGCGTATTTTTATCTGTCTTAAGTACAGATCCGAGTGATCACATGCTTGAGCTAGAGAATAAAGCGAACAGGGAGCTTAACAGTTCCTTGTTGTTTTCAAAATGGGAAGTTTGGTGTGGGCAATATACCTAAACCACTTCAAGATGCAGACTTTAGGCTTCACGGGGTCTTAATAACAAGCGTTACTTTGCAACAATGGCAGTCCTTTTTAAGAAGTAACAACGTTGAGAGTAAGTCCCATGAAATTCCTAACGGATTGGTTTAAAAGTCTTATACTGCGTTATTGATTTTAATAATAGGATTCAAGCAATCAATGTCTTGCCTAAATCGCTTTTAATTCCAACGAAGCTCGTATCTTGTGGTAGGAAGCAAGCTCTAAATCTCATTTTCCACCACAAATTTTAACAAGGGTGAATTCTGCTTTTAATATATTTAGATAGGTTGATTCAATATATCGAAAATGGAAAGCTAGAGTTTCCTTGTTCTAACCGTCCATAACTGATTTTATCTATTGTCTTTAAACTTAAAGCGTTATCGAATCTTGAACTCAGAGATCGTAAAACCCTTATTTTAATAATAAGGGCTTTAAGTAATGGCCCGTATGTGAGCGCTCACATTCAGCGACTTCTTCTGGCGTACCAGCAATGAGAATTTCACCACCACCGGCGCCACCTTCAGGACCTAAATCAACAATCCAATCTGCTGTTTTTATCACATCTAAGTTGTGCTCAATGACAACAATTGTATTGCCATGGTCACGTAAACGATGCAAAACGACAAGCAGTTGTTCAATATCGGCAAAGTGTAGCCCTGTGGTTGGCTCATCAAGAATATACAAGGTTTTTCCGGTATCACGCTTTGATAGCTCTCGAGCGAGTTTAACTCGCTGTGCTTCACCGCCAGAGAGTGTGGTAGCAGCTTGACCTAAACGAATATACGATAAACCAACATCCATCAATGTTTTTAGTTTGCGTGCAATTGCTGGTATTTTATCAAAGTAGTCATGCGCATCTTCAACAGTCATTTCAAGTACTTGATGAATATTTTTGCCTTTGTATTGTACTTCTAAAGTTTCGCGGTTATAACGCTGCCCTTTACATACATCACAAGGGACATAAACATCCGGTAAAAAGTGCATTTCGACTTTGATTACGCCGTCACCTTGGCAAGCTTCACAGCGTCCGCCTTTAACGTTAAAGCTAAAACGACCTACTTTATAACCACGAGAACGTGACTCTTGTGTGCCGGCAAACAACTCACGAATACCTGTAAATATACCGGTATAAGTTGCAGGATTTGAGCGCGGAGTACGGCCAATTGGGCTCTGGTCGATATCAATGACTTTATCAAAGTGTTCAAGGCCGCTAATTGATTTATATGCAGCGGCTTCTGCGGTTGTGGCACCATTGAGCTCAGTATGTGCAAGCTTAAATAAAGTGTCGTTTATTAACGTTGATTTACCTGAGCCAGACACACCCGTAATACAGGTCATTAACCCAAATGGAATTTTTAAATCTACATTTTTAAGATTGTTGCCTGTAGCGCCAAATAACTCTAACCACTTATCATTAATAAGGTGGCGTTGTGCGGGTACTTCAATTTTACGTTTACCAGATAAAAACTGGCCAGTGACAGATTCTTCGCTTGCTAAAATATCATCACGAGTACCTTCAGCTATAACATAACCTCCATGCACACCAGCACCTGGACCAATATCAATAATATGATCAGCCGCACGAATAGCATCTTCATCGTGTTCTACGACAATAACTGTATTGCCTAAATCACGTAAGTGAATAAGGGTTTGTAATAGGCGGTCGTTGTCGCGTTGATGTAAACCAATTGAAGGTTCATCAAGTACGTACATAACACCGACAAGACCTGCACCAATTTGGCTTGCTAGGCGAATACGCTGTGCTTCACCACCTGATAAGGTATCGGCGCTGCGCTCAAGTGAGAGGTAATTTAAACCAACATTGATTAAAAATGACAAACGATCGCGAATTTCTTTTAAGATCTTTTCTGCGATCTGGCCTTTTTGACCCGTTAAGCTTAGCCCTTCAAAAAAGGCCATGGCTTCACCAATACTCATTGAAGTAATGGTTGGTAAATTAGTTTGACCTATAAATACGCTACGCGCTTCTTGGCGCAAGCGTGATCCCTTACAGCTTGGACATGCTTGGCTTGTTTGGTATTTTGCTAGTTCTTCGCGTACAGAGTTTGATTCTGTCTCGCGGTAGCGGCGGTTCATATTATTGAGCACGCCTTCAAACTCATGGTTACGGGTAATTAAATCACCACGGTCATTACGGTAGTTAAAAGCGATTTTGGTATCGCCAGAGCCTTCAAGAATTATTTTTTTAGCATCTTTAGTGAGTTCTTGAAAAGGGACTTCTAAATCAAATTTATAGTGATCGGCAACGGCTTGCAGCATTTGGAAATAATAAAAGCTGCGTTTATCCCAGCCCTTTATAGCGCCACCTGACAAACTAAGTTCCGGGTTTTGTATAACGCGATTAGGATCAAAGTACTGACGAACGCCTAAACCATCACAGCTTTGACATGCTCCTGCGGGATTGTTAAATGAGAACAGGCGCGGTTCAAGTTCACTCATTGCATAGCCACACGTTGGGCAAGCAAAATTAGCAGATAAAAGCAGCTCTTCGCTATCAGGGTCATCCATTGAGGCAATAGTTGCAACGCCTGATGAAAGTTCCAAGGCTGTTTCAAATGACTCAGCTAAACGTTGTTGTAGGCCATCTTTTACTTTAAAGCGATCAACCACAACTTCTATCGTGTGCTTTTTATGTAATTCTAAAGTTGGGGGATCTGATAGGTCACATACTTCACCGTCAATACGGGCACGAATGTAACCTTGGCTCGAAAGCTGTTCAAGTAATTTTACGTGTTCGCCTTTACGCTCTTTTACTACGGGAGCAAGCAACATTAATTTACTGCCTTCAGGAAACGCTAAAACAGTGTCGACCATTTGGCTCACTGTTTGCGCAGCAAGGGGTAAATCATGTGTAGGGCAACGCGGCTCACCAACACGGGCAAACATTAAACGTAAGTAATCATATATTTCGGTAATGGTACCAACGGTTGAGCGTGGGTTATGCGACGTTGATTTTTGCTCAATTGAAATGGCGGGTGATAAGCCTTCAATATGATCAACATCGGGTTTTTCCATTAAAGATAAAAATTGTCTGGCGTAGGCCGATAAAGATTCAACATACCGACGTTGCCCTTCTGCATATAACGTATCAAATGCTAAAGACGATTTACCTGAACCAGATAGGCCAGTGATAACAATTAATTTATCACGGGGGATGGTTAGGCTGATGTCTTTTAAATTGTGCGTTCGGGCGCCTCGGACTTCAATGTTTTCCATGCTATCTCGTTTCATTACCAAATTGATTTACTGAGTATCTCATAATACGACAGAAGATTAATCCTTGATCAATGAAAAATCATCGCTTAGAGGCGATTATTTATTAGCAAGCTTGTGGTAGAATCCCTGCTCGAATTTTAATAGACAGCAAGAACACGCGAATCATGACAGCATCTTCACTCAATTCACGAGAAAAACGCGCCGCAGTTTCCCTAGCGAGCGTGTTTGCATTTCGTATGCTTGGCCTATTTATGTTAATGCCAGTACTGGCTATTTATGGGCAAGATTTATCTGGTTTTTCACCGCTTTGGATTGGTTTTGCAATTGGCGCGTATGGATTAACGCAGGCTGTATTACAAATTCCCATGGGTTGGCTTTCCGATAAAATCGGCCGCAAAAAAGTTATTGTTGGTGGCTTATGTGTATTTGCTTTGGGCTCTGTTATCGCAGCCATGGCTGATTCTATGCAAATGGTTACCGTAGGTCGTGCATTACAAGGTATGGGAGCTATTGCCAGTTCTTTACTTGCCTTTGCCTCCGATTTAAGCCGTGATGAACAACGTCCTAAGGTGATGGCTGTGATTGGTATGAGTATTGGTATGAGCTTTGCTGTAGCCATGTTACTTGGGCCGATGGTTGCTGCTTCTTGGGGAATTGCAGGGGTATTTTGGCTTACCGCTATTTTGGCTGTTGCGGGTATTTTTATCGTACTGTTTTTAGTCCCAAAAGCCGTAAATAAAGCCCCGAAGGGCGATACATTGGCAAGCTTCACTGATATTAAAAAATTGATTAAACACCCCCAATTAGCTCGTTTAGATTTAGGGGTTATGTTGTTACATTTAACGCTTACGACTATTTTTGTTGCATTACCAGGACAACTAATTGCCAAGGGGTTAGCTGCACAATCACATTGGCAAGTGTATATTCCCGTACTCATATTAGCATTTTTATTAATGGCGCCAGTGATGATTATTGCCATTCGTAAAGAAAAAGAAAAACAAGCGTTTATTGGCTCTATCGCCTTACTGGCACTGAGCATGTTGGCAATGGCGTTTGGCGTAAACTCAGTAATAGGCATGGCGTTATGTATGTTGGCATACTTTATTGCGTTTAATTTTTTAGAAGCCACCATGCCCGCCTTGGTTTCGCGGTTAGCGCCAGCTAATCAAAAAGGATCTGCGATGGGGGTATTTTCATCGGGGCAGTTTTTTGGTGCATTTTTAGGTGGTATTTTAGGGGGTTACGTTGCGCAATCAACAACCCCGCAAGCAGTGTTTGCTGCAGCCGCAGTTGTTGGGGTAATATGGCTTATCCTTGCGTGGAATATGCAAGTCCCGCCAAGAAGTAAAATGATAAGCTTAATGACAGAATTAAGTAACGAGGAGCAAGCGCAATCCCTCGCTTCTCGTTTAGTTGCTTTGCCGGGCGTAATTGAAGCAACAGTAGTTTGTGATGAAAATCGCAGTTATTTAAAGATTGATGACAAAAAATTTGACCTAGACCAAGCCCGAAAAATGGCTGGTTTAATCTAACGTTTATAGGAGAGTAGTCCATGGCACGCGGTGTAAATAAAGTAATCTTGGTTGGTAATTTAGGTCAAGATCCAGAAGTACGTTATATGCCTAATGGCAACGGTGTAGCGAACATTACTTTAGCTACTTCAGATAGCTATAAAGATAAAAATACCGGTCAAATGGTTGATAAAACAGAATGGCACCGCGTAGTGTTTTTTGGCAAGCTAGCTGAAATTGTAGGTGAATACTGTCGTAAAGGTTCGCAAATTTACGTTGAAGGTAAACTTCAAACACGTAAGTGGACTGATCAACAAGGCCAGGAAAAATACACGACAGAAATCGTTGTTGATGGTTTCACTGGCCAAATGCAAATGCTGGGCGCACGTGGCGGCGACCAACAAAGTGGTGGCTATCAAGGTGGTCAGCAAAGCGGTGGTCAATCTCAAGGTGGTTATCAGCAGCAAAATGCACCACAACAAGGTGGTTATAACCAACAAGCAAACGCACCAGCAGCACAACCACAACAAAGCTACTCACCTGCTCCACAGCAAGCACCTGCGGCTCGTCCACAGTCAGCGCCTGCAGCAGCACCACAGCAAAGTAATCAATATCAAGGTGGCCAAGGTGGCGGATATGCTCCACAAGGCGGCGGACAGCCACAAGGTGGGTTTGCACCTAAACCACAAAGTGCCCCACAAGGCGGCGCGTCAAATCCGATGGAACCACCAATCGATTTTGACGACGATATCCCGTTCTAGATCATGGTTAACTTGAAAAGTTTTATTGAAAGCCGCTATTAAGCGGCTTTTTTTAGTTTTATTAGAAAGTAGTCATACCGTATGAGCTCCACTTTGCGTAAACCCAAATACATGACTGTGGTTTAACCCCGCAATATAAACCTGGCACAGTATCTCCTAGGAAATTTCTTTAAATCCAGCTGTAGCCTTGTGTTAATAAGGATCTTGAACAACACTTTAGCTATTAAAAATAATAGCGAAATAATAAAAGTGATTGAATCGAGGAATGCACAAATGCGTATGCTGAGCATCTATGTGATTGCTTTTACGCTGTTACTTGGCATATTTAATATTATGCTAGGGGAAGTTTTACATCAAAAAGTTCACCACACAGGTGGGCAGTTGGCAAAGCAAGTTTATGATTTAAAAATAGATGTTATTACTGAACGGGATGTAATAGCAGCGCTTGCTGAAAATCATGGGTTTATGCTCGAACCACACGAGGCACCACTGCACTTTTCTGCATTCATGGCAGAGGAAAGCGAGGTGTTCAGTTATAAATCAGTGAGCTTAAAGCTATACCATTGGCCTTCATGGATTGTTGAAAGTTATTTATTTATCTTATTGAATCTAATATTAATAGGAGTCGCTGTATGGAGTTATCGCTGGTGGTGTGTTTTATTTAAAAATAAGCTTAAGCCTGTTTTGAGTGCACCTCAAGATGATTTACCATTTACATTAGCTAAGTCTGTTGAAGATAAAATTGAAGAACCGCATATAGATAAAAGTAATCAAGAGCTTAAACAACTTCCGCCAGAGAACGCGCTCACGACCTTGTATGCTATACAGAATAATTATAATCATCTTTTTGCGTTATTTTACTGTGGTCAGCCATTTCCACATAATATTGATTTAGAAAACCACTTTAAGCTCGTTATTGTAAAAGGCTTTAAAGAACTGTCTAAAATTTCAGTAAAACTTCTGCCTTCAGGCGGTTTGGCTATTACCTTAGAGAATATTTCCCAGACAGATGTTGATAATTATATGAAGCGCTTACATCAAATAATATTCCAAGCTGCGCTGGTATACCGTGGTGACTTGTCCCGTAAAGATGTAAAAGTAGGTGTGTGTAATTACCGTGATGGTGCCGATCAAACGATTGTTTATCAATTAACTAAATCTGCATTAGTGCAGGCTAAACAAAGTGCGTGGCAGCATATTCAACGAATTCCATTTAATTATACTCGTTCAATCGAGTTAGCTGAAGGTGCGGATACATTACCTGATTACATAACGAAGAAAAAGTTTATGTTGTTTTTTCAACCTTTGTTTGATTTGGCAACAGGCGAAATGTTACAGCATGAGGCTTTAATACGCATTAGACATAAGTCTTTAGGAATGCTATCTGCTCGACAGTTTATCCCACAGTTAACGAATGAGACAGCGATAGTGCAATTGGATCAGGCGGTTGTTGAGCAGGTAATTAAATTATTGGAAGCTGAGCCTAGCTCGTTAACGGTGAGTATTAACGTGCACCCACTTAATTGGTTTAGTCGTCAATTTTGGTTATGGTTTGATAAAAAAATGCGTAGCTTTAAAGGCTCGAATAAGCTTCAATTCGAGATTTTAGAAGATGATTTTTACCAACATCTCCCTAAACTAACGTCTGCATTGAGCGCTATTAAAGCCATCAGTGGTACTGTATTAATTGATAATGTGACCACCAGTAATAAAATAGGTTTACTGGAGCCTTATAAAATAGTGAAAGGCTTAAAGCTTAGTTTTGAGCTGATCCATAATATAGATAGTAATCTAAAACAGCAAAAAGCTGTTCGCCAAATTGTTTTGCAAAGTACACGTATTAATCTACCCGTATATGGAGTGGGAGTTGAGACACAATTGGAGCTCAATACATTAAAAAAATTAGGCGTAGTGGCGGCGCAAGGCTTTTATTTTACTGAACCACTGCAAGAATTTAATCAAGTAACATCTAGTTAGGTGTTACTTATAGAACACCCTTAAAAGTACATCAATTCGAAAAATGATTTAAATGAGTTTTCGATAGCGCAAACCCTTTAACCCCTGAAGTCCACCAGTATGTATAGCAATAATTCGACTGCCTGCGGGGAAAAAATCTTGTTCTATTAATTGCCAAAGCGCATACATCATTTTACCTGAGTAAATTGGTTCTAAAGGTAGCTGATACCGTACTTGCATCGCCTGGCAAAACTGCCAAAGTTCAGGCGTGAATTTTCCATAACCACCACCATGAAACTCAGTTAGTAATTGCCAGTTATTTTGTTCTCGTGCGGCTTGGCTGAGTATTTTTATCTCATTTATTAAATATTCCGCTTGTTTTAGCACCGCAATACCTAATACTTTAGTGGTTTTATTACTGCCTTCAATGAGCCCCGCTAGAGTGCCGCCACTGCCCGTAGGGCAAATAATATAGTCGGCCACTGGTAGGGTTTGTGCCAATTCTTTTCCTCCTTGAAGGGCTGCTTTGTTTGTTCCTCCTTCCGGTAGGATGTAGGCGTTTGGGAACTGTTTTTGAAGTTGTGTAATATAATCTGTGTTATTACGCTCTTTATATTCTAAGCGGGTAACTGCATGTAATTGCATGCCGCAGTGTTGAGAAAACTGCAATGTAGGGTTATTTAGATCGAGTTCAGGACCACGAATAATTCCGCGTGTCTTAAAGTTTAGAAGCTTCCCAGCTGCTGCGCATGCATGGATATGATTTGAGAAAGCCCCTCCAAATGTAAGTAATTCGTTTTTCTTTTGAGCCTGCATAGCAGATAAATTATATTTTAATTTACGCCATTTATTGCCATTTATAGAATGGTGCAGCAGATCGTCACGCTTAATACTTAAAAATAAATTTCTTTTTTTTAAGTTATCTCCATCTATTTGTTTTAACGGTGAGTTTTCATTTATCGTGCTGAGTTTTAACATTATTGCCTCTTTATTTCTTTGCAATACTTGCGACCTAGGAAATATATACAATACTTAGAAAATCGTACTAATATTTAAGTAGCTATATGAAAAAAAGGCTTTTTTCATTATTTCCATGGTTGCAGCAAGGGATAGATCCTAACTGCATAATAGGTGTTGCTACATATGCTAAAACCGTGAATGCAGTTTGTTTGAAGCAAATACAAGGCTTGTGGCAAATTGAGAAAACACATACAGAATACGTGACAGACCTTCGTGATTATACAACGGCGATTACTACCTGTACAAACGAAGTAAGTCGCCAAACATGTGCTGTTAATTTAGTAGTACCACATTATTTTTATCAAATCTTGCAGATGGAAAAGCCTAACCTGACAGATGAAGAGATTATTCAGTCACTGCCGTGGACGAGTAAAGATCTAGTTAATATCGCCCCAGAAAATATTGTCGCCGATTTTATTGATTATCCAATTGCTTTACCGATGCAAAGTAAAAAAATGAATGTGTTTATAACTGATAAGCAGCAAATAATACCGCTTATCAATTGTTTTATAGATACAGACGCCGTATTACGTTCGCTCACTTCTGAAGAAATGGTACTGCTTGCTTTATTTGGTAAAAACAAAGATGCACATATGTTGGTGGTTCAACACGCAGATACTGAACCAAGAATACTCATCGTACGAGATGGTCAGTTAGTTTTGGTTAGGCGCTTAAATGGCTTTATTGGTATTACAGATAAAGATAGTGCAGTTGTTGATGCATTAGCTTTAGAAATACAGCGTTCAATGGATTTCTTTGAATCGCAATTAAAACAACCTCCGATCCGTAGTGTGCAATTACAGTGTGACAGTTTGTCTTCATTAGCGGTGCGTGCAGAGCTTGCTGAGTTATTACAAACTAAAGTCGTCGACTTTCAACCTAATTCAGATATGGCTAAAGGTGTTGAAAAGCAGTTCTATTATGCTTTAGGTGCGGCTCTATTGATGACTAATAAGGATTAATCAGGTGAAGAATAGGATTAATTTTTATCATAAATCATTAAGAAAGCGTCGTGACTTGATGCCACTCCAAGGTGTTTTAGTTATATGGACTATTGTTGCTTTTATAGTGACAGCTAGTTGGGGAGGCTTCACATTACAAACACAACATAATAAAACTGAAAAAGATGGAAGCCAGCAACGATTAGATAGTTTGTATGTAGAGCTTGAGGCAATAAAAATTAAGCTGGCAGAAAAACAAAATAAAGACCGGTTAGTTACAAAGTTAAAGTTAATCGAGCAAGAAATAGCTCATAAGCAGCAAATATTCAGTTATTTAAAAGTAGTTAACGAATTATCGGGCACTGATTATAGCCGAATAATGATTGATTTAGCGCGTCACCATGAGCCGAGCATTTGGTTAACTGAACTGATATTTGCAGGGAAAAAAATTACCCTCAAAGGACAAACCTCCGAATCAAGTCAACTACCTATTTGGCTAAGTAATTTAAAGCAATCACCTTACTTTGCAGGGAAAGAATTCTCAGTATTGGAGTTTAATAAAAAAGAGGATGGCATTAATGAATTTAATGTTTCATCTGAGCTAGTTGTTAAAGGGAATTCGCTATGAAGACGAATAGTAAAAAAAGTCTACGTAGTTGGCCTTTATGGGTGAAATATCAAACACGATTTGAAGCACTACAGTTACGCGAAAAATATGCCGTATTAGCTGTTGGTTTATTTTTGATTATTTATTTAGGTTGTTGGTTTTTAGTGCTCCCACAGCAAGAGTCGGCAAAATTACAGCAAGACTCGTTAAAGGCCATTAAGGTTGAGTTACAGCAGTCTCAAGTTCAGTTTGCAATGTTAGAGGAGGCGTTAAATACCGACTATACAAAAGCGCTTCGTCAACAAATAATCAATGCAGAACAAGCATTAATAGATACTGATGAGAGGTTGAGTGCGTTTAGCCAAGGCTTTGTAGCTGCTGAGAGTGTGCCTGACATGTTAAGAGGATTATTAAAAAGTCATCCGAATGTCAAAGTATTGAGCTTTAAAGTGCTACCAGCAAAAGGGATTGATGTTGCAAAGCTAGGTGAGCAAGATGCGCAAGTTTTATTTTTTGAACATCAAATGATTTTGACGTTAGAGGGCGAGTACTTTGGCCTGCAAAACTATCTTGAATCACTTAAAAAAAACCAAGAAAAGTTGTTGATCCAAGAGTTTAATTATCAAGTGACAGTATATCCAAATGCTCAATTAACCATACAGTTAGCAACGGTAAGCGCGAATGAAAAATTTCTTTCACTGTAGTTTATGGCTGATATCAATATGCGCCAGTGTAGCTGCGGTTGCACAAACTTTAAAAGATCCGACTAGACCGCAAACCATTACAACAAAGGGAAGCGGGAATGTGTTGACTGGAAATTTGATATTGCAGTCAATAATAAAGAAACAGCAAGGGTATAAAGCAATTATTTCTGGGCAATTATATGCCATTGGCGATCAGATAGATGGCTACAAAGTGCTAGCAATAAACTCTAAAAGAGTCGTACTAGCGAATGATAACAAGCAAATAAAATTAGATTTATATGACTATGACATTAAAAATTAATTTTCCCCACAAGTTGGCTGTTTTATTGCTGTTACCTATTATTTTAAATGGTTGTCACAGCTTTTCACCAGGTAAAGGGATCAAGCCTCATATCGAGCAAGAGTTAAAAGCACTTCCAAATAATACGCCTACAGTTGCACCGTTAAATGTACCTGAGGAGCTAGCTCAAAGCCTATTATCTTCAGTGGGCCCTCAGCAGAGTTTAAATAACGAGCTTTCGGTGAAGCGTTTTGAAGTATCTGCTAATAATGTTGATATACGAGCCTTTTTTGCAGGTCTTACGGACGATACACCTTACAGTGTTGCAGTACACCCAGAGGTAAGTGGAACAATTAGCTTAACCTTAAAAAGCGTAACATTTGATGAGGTTATTACCGTTATTAAACGAATGTATCCGCTTGATATTATTAACGAAGGGCGAATTGTACAGGTACTTCCCGCAAAAATGCGTACAGAAACTATTCCTGTTAATTATTTAATGATGAAGCGAAGTGGCCAATCTACAGTCAGTGTTGTTGCTGGTGGTGTGAGTCAAATGGCGGGAAATAGTAGCTCAAGATCAAGTAACAACTCAAGTGATAGTGACCAGCAAAATGGCCAATCCAGCAATAATCAGAATATTGAATTGAATGGTTCTCGTATACAAACCACAAATCAAAATGATTTTTGGAAAGACTTAGAGATCGCTTTAAAAACACTGGTTGGTACTGGAGAGGGGCGTTATGTTATTGCCAGCCCTCAGGCAAGTTTAGTGACTGTAAATGCCTTGCCAAGTGAAATTATGCAATTGAAAGATTTTTTACGCCAAAGCCAAGAAAACTTGCAACGACAAGTTATTTTAGAAGCGAAGATTGTCGAAGTAACTTTGAAAGATGAATATCAACAGGGGGTTAATTGGAATGAAATTGCAAGCTCTATAGGTAGTACGAGTTTGTCATTTGCAACAACGGCCGCAGGGCAAATTAGTAACAGCATTTCAGCCACGCTTGGTGGTGTTTCAAATTTAGTTATCAATAACGCTGATTTTACAGGTGTGATTAGCTTATTAGAAACCCAAGGCGATGTACAAATGCTATCAAACCCAAGGGTAACAGCAACTAATAATCAAAAAGCAGTAATTAAAGTCGGTCAGGATGAGTACTTTGTTACTAATGTTTCAAGTACGACGGTTACAGGTAATGCAACAACAACAACACCAGAAATTGATTTAACACCATTTTTCTCAGGGATTGCATTAGATGTTACACCACAGATTGATAAATACGGCTCAGTCATTTTACATGTTCATCCGTCTGTAACACAAACAGAGGAACAGCAAAAAGTAATTACTTTGAATAATGACGAATTTATCCTACCGCTGGCGCAAAGTAATATTCGTGAATCTGATACGGTGATCCGTGCTCAAAGTGGTGAAATTGTGGTGATCGGTGGTTTAATGCAAACGATCACAACGGATGAAGAATCAAAAACACCGCTACTAGGCGACATACCATTATTTGGTAATCTTTTTAGAAGTGTGCGTAAGCGTCAAGAGAAGAAAGAGCTAGTTATTTTATTAAAGCCAACTGTTGTAATGCCTGATACGTGGAAGAAGCAACAAGCTCGCAGTCGCCAATTACTTAATACTTGGTATGAGAATTAATCATGTATTTGAGCTTTTTCAATCTAAGTGAAATGCCTTTCACCTTAACCCCAAATACCGAGTTCTTCTGTGCTCTGGCACCGCATAATGAAGCGATGCAAGTGTTGCTTACGGCGCTAGAAATGGGGGAGGGGTTTATTAAAGTAACGGGCGAGGTAGGCACTGGGAAAACGCTTTTATGTCGTAAATTGTTAAATCAAATAGAGCAAGATTTTACGGTAGCCTATTTACCAAACTCTTACTTAAACCCTGATGAACTACGCTGGGCATTAGCTGTTGAGTTAGGGATGGATCTAAATAAAGAGCTCGATCAGCAAGCTTTAAGTCAATTGATTAACCATCATTTACTAAGCTTGCAGCAGGTTGGGAAAAAAGTGGTGTTATTGATCGACGAAGCGCAGTGCTTGAGCTGGGATACGCTAGAAGCATTGCGTTTATTTACTAATTTAGAAACAGAAACGGAAAAGCTAATTCAAGTCGTGTTATTTGGGCAGCCTGAGTTGGATGAAAAACTAGCGAATAGCCGTGTTCGTCAGTTGCGTCAACGGATTGGTTTTTCCTATCAATTACGTGCAATGACACCTGCTGAAGTTGTGTATTACATCAACCATAGGCTACAAGTTGCAGGTTTTAATGGGCCGCAACTATTTACGCAGCAGTTAGGGTTACGCATAGCAAAAGCTAGCCGTGGGGTCCCGCGTTTGGTTAATGTGCTTTGCCATAAAGTACTGTTGCAAGCCTACGGTGAAGGGGTGAATGAAATAAAGATGCTGCACATTTACAGTGCGGTAAAAGACACTGAAGATTGCCAAAATACGCACTTAATAAATTATTGGAGTTACATAGTTGCCAGCTGCAGTGTGTTAGTGATTGCTGGTATTTGGTTTTGGAGGCAATGGCTATGAGTGTAATTAATTCGATGCTTAAAAGCATAGAGCAGCGTGAAAGTGGTGCAACACTGCCGTTTGCGCAAAAAAGTATTGTCGTTGCCCCCATTTATGATTACCAAACAATTGCACTGAAGTGTGGGGTCGTTTTAATCGCAATCACAGCAATTGTATTGGCTTATATTTATCTACCAACGGCTGATAAAAAAATTAAGCGTGTAGATTCAATTGTAGAGAGATCAGCAACCAAAGTAGCTATCGATCCATTAATTAAGAGTGAGGTATTAGATAAACCTAACACGTTAGTCACCGCTGGTAAAAATAAGCTTATGAATTCGGCATCTTATGTAGAGGAAAAAGCATTAGTTAATGATAGTGGGGCTAATCAGGTTACACGTTTTCAAAAGCCAGCAATAAACCAACAGCCAATGATGGAAAGTAATAGTGAGTCAGGGGGGCCTGTTGCAGCCGTAGTATTGAAAAGCAGTGCACCTGAAATAGTGAATGCTGCAATCAGTAAGCCGATGATTAATAGCTCTGAAGATACCTTTAGCATCAAAAAGGCTTCAGTAATAACGACCATGGATCAGCAAAATTCAGCCTTGTTGGCACAAGCCAGAAATGCGCTAGAGTTTGGTTTACAACAAGAGGCTACGGATGATCTGGTACTTATTTTACAGCGTGACCCTGAGCACATTGAAGCGCGTAATTTATTGGCGGCAAGTTACTTTTTACAGCAGGACATTCTTGCTGCGCAGAGTATTCTAGAAGAAGGCATAGGGTATGATCCTAACGTGTTGCACTGGCGCGTATTGCTCAGCAAAATTTACATTACTCGACGTCAGTACAGTATGGTTTTACAGCTTCTCGGCGATGAGTTTGAACCGCAAGCAGATAATCAATTTTGGACTTTAAAAGGCACTGCTGCGCAGCAACTAGAGGAACATGATGTTGCATTGCGATGTTTTGAAAAACTAACTCGATTACAGCCGCAAGAAAGTAAGTGGTGGTTAGCACTGGCAACCTCTAAAGATGCGCTTGGGGATTACCAAAACGCAAAGCGTTATTATCAAACAGCTCTTAAAATGGGAGGGTTGAGTCCGGTAATACAAAGCTATGCAGAGCAACGCTTGTTAGCGATCAAGGAGGTATCATGAGACCTAGTTTAAGAATGCGTTTGGGGGATCTTTTAGTTGATGAGCAGATGATCACAGAAGCGCAACTAAGTGAGGCTCTTAATGCGCAAGCTGCAACGGGGCGTAAACTCGGTGCAACGTTAATCGCACTTGAGTTTATTAGTGAACCTCAGTTACTACGATTTTTAGCCCAGCAACTTAAAGTGCCATTTTTAGATATTTCACAACGCAAAATATCCCCAGAAGTGTCTAAGTTGCTATCAGAGGTTATGGCTAGGCGTTACCGTGCACTTGTAATTGAAGATAATGGCGACTCAGTACTTATAGGTATGAGTGATCCGGCTGATTTAAGAGGGTTAGATCAACTAGGGCCAATATTTGCACCAAAAAGAATTGATTTGGCGGTAGTGCAAGAAAGCCAAATTATGGTTGCATTCGATAATGTCTATCGTCGTACGGAAGAGATAACCAGCTTTGCGGAACAGTTACATGAAGAGTACGAGGATGTTGAAGAATTTGACTTAAACTCTCTCGGTGATGATTCTTCAGATGCAACTGTTGTTAAATTACTACAGTCTATTTTTGAAGATGCAGTACAAGTAAGGGCATCGGATATCCATATCGAGCCAGATGAAAGTATGTTGCGTATTCGCCAGCGTGTTGACGGTGTATTACAAGAGCACATATTACATCAGGTGAAAATTGCCTCTGCATTAGTATTACGTCTTAAGTTGATGTCTGGCTTAGATATATCAGAAAAACGTCTACCACAAGATGGCCGATTTAATATTAAAGTTCATACACATAGTATTGATGTGAGGTTATCCACGATGCCGGTGCAGTATGGTGAATCGGTAGTTATGCGGTTACTTGATCAATCAGCTGGATTACTAACTTTAGATGAAACAGGTATGCCGACGCATATTTTGAAACGCTTGCGCAGTATTTTAAAGCGCCCCCATGGGATGATTTTAGTTACAGGGCCGACAGGGTCCGGGAAAACGACCACTCTTTATGGGGCGCTAAGTGAGCTTAATCAGCCTGAAAAGAAAATTATTACAGTTGAAGATCCTGTTGAGTATCGAATTGGCCGTATTAATCAGGTGCAAATAAAAAACAAAATAGGGCTCAGTTTTGCCAGTATTCTACGCACTGCATTACGCCAAGATCCTGATATTTTGATGGTTGGTGAAATGCGAGATCAGGAAACCGTAGAAATTGGCTTAAGAGGTGCATTAACAGGGCACTTAGTCTTATCAACGCTACATACCAATGATGCGATCACCAGTGCAATGCGTTTAATTGATATGGGCGCGCCAGCCTATCTGGTTGCCAGCTCATTACGTGCCATTATAGCTCAACGGCTAGTAAGGCGAGTATGTGAAAACTGCAAAACGCAATACCACCCTGATCATCAAGAAACGAGTTGGTTAAAGTATTTGAAAGTTGATGTTGCTAATAGTCAGTTTTGGTGTGGGAAAGGATGTACTGCGTGTAACCATACGGGCTATAAAGGTCGTGTTGGGGTGTTTGAGCTACTGGAAATGGATGATGCCATGATGGATGCATTACGCCAAGATGATACGCAAGGTTTTTCTGACGCGGCTAAAAATAGCGCTCAATTCACACCTTTATCAAGTATGGCACTAGAGTATGCAAAACAGGGCCTAACCACATTGGATGAAGTGTTTAAAGTTGCTGAATATATCCCTGAGATAATAGGAGATGACGATGCAACTTTATAGCTACCAAGCTAAAGATCATAAAGGAACATTAGTAAAAGGCAAGCTTGAAGCGGTCAATCAAGCCGGCGTAGCTGATAACTTAATGCGTCGTCAATTTATACCAATAACGATCACACTGATCGAGCGTGAAAATGATATTCAATTTCCAGGTTTACAACTATTTAAACAAAAAGTAGGCCTTGACGACATGATTATGTTTTCTCGGCAAATGTATTCATTACTCAAAGCAGGCATACCTATAATTCGTGCCATTGTTGGGTTAGCAGATACTACACAAAATAAAGAGTTTAAAGCGGTTTTAACTGAGGTTATTAAGCAGTTAGAGCAAGGTCGAGATTTATCTAGTGCAATGAGCATGCATAATAAAGTGTTTAGTCGTTTGACTATTTCGATGGTGTTGGTGGGCGAAGGTTCAGGGCGTTTAGAAGATGCTTTTTTACAACTTGCTAATTATTTTGAAAAAGAACAAGACACACGAAAACGTATTAAAACAGCGATGCGTTACCCTATTTTTGTTATCGCAGCTTTAGTGATAGCCATGGTGATTTTAAACATTTTTGTAATCCCCACATTTGCCACTATGTTTGCTCGATTTAATGCTGAGTTGCCTTTGATGACGCAGATATTAATAGGAACCAGCCACTTTTTTGTTAACTACTGGTGGTTACTATTATTGATAATTGCAATGACTATTTTTTTCTGGAAGCGCTACTTAGCGACTGAACAAGGTTTGTATAACTGGGATCACTACAAGTTAAAAATCCCTTTTGTAGGCCATATTATTCATCGCTCACTTCTTGCTCGTTATAGCCAAAGCTTGGCTATGGTACTGCGCTCAGGTGTACCGATGACTACAGGCTTATCGCTTACAGCACAAGCCGTTGATAATAGTTACATGGAAAAAGCTATTTTATCTATTCGTCAGGAAATAGAAAAGGGCGATAGCTTATTGCGAGCTTCGCGTAGTAGTGAGCTGTTTTCGCAGCTGGTATTACAAATGGTTGCAGTGGGTGAAGAAACAGGCCGTGTTGATGAAATGCTACAAGAGGCTGCTGATTATTATGAGCGAGAAGTTGATTACGATTTACGTAGTTTAACTGCGAAGATAGAACCTATTTTAACTGTATTTGTTGCCATTATGGTCCTTATTTTAGCGTTGGGTATATTTATGCCGATGTGGAATATGATGTCAGCAATAAAGGGGGGGTGATAATGCTCAATATGGCGCAACACAATAATGGTTTTTCACTGTTTGAAATGGTTTTAGTTGTGATTTTGTTGGCCGTAGTTATGAGTGTAGCTGTACCACAATTTATGAATGTTAAAGAGCAGGCTCATAGTGCAAACATTGATGCTGTAGCGGGTGGTTTTGCCAGCGCAGTCGGGTTTGTCAGAGGGCAATGGGAATTAGAAGCACGACCTAAAGGTAGCGCTGCTTCACGGTTTGTTACTTATATTAATTATGGAGGTGTGGTTGTAGGAGTTGATGGTGAAACAGGTACTCCTACCAGTGATGAAACAGAGCAAAAAGACACACGGGCATTAGCAATGAGTAGTGCAAGATGCCAACAGGTGCTGAATGTGATTTTACAAGATGCGCCAAGCAGTACCCTAAGTAGTACAGTGTCAGAGGTTAAAGATGTACGTTTTTTAGTAAGGTACGACGCAGATGCGTTGCAGTGTATCTACTATCTTAGTCATTCTTTAGATGCTGAAAATATCCCTAAGAATGGTAAGCAATTAATTGATACCAAAGGGTTTTCGTACTTTCCTAAAATAGGCAAAGTGCAAATTTTTAAATCTTAAGTAATAACAAAAGAGGCTTACTTATGAAAACGCAATCAATGAATAGCAATGAAATGAACAACCAAGCAGGTTTTACCCTAGTAGAATTGATCATTGTGATCGTGATCCTTGGCATACTTGCGGTAACGGCTGCTCCGCGCTTTTTGAACTTACAAGGCGATGCAAATGCATCAACACTTGAAGGTTTGCAGGGCTCTATTCGCAGCGGTATGAACATCGTTAATGGTAAATCAATAATCTCAAGTGATCATAAAAAACCAACCGCAACAGTAACGGTTGATACAGGCGCTGCAGTTGATACTATTTATGGTTATCCTGCTGCGAGTACTGCTGCATTTGAAGCTTTCTTAGATGTTGACTTTGCAACTGGTGATGCGGGTGACTTTAACTTAGACGACACGACTAAAGCCGCTACTGGAACTGCAATTATTTTTCCTAACAGCTATGTAAGCACAGATGATTGTCGTATTGAATATACACAAGCTAAAGACTCTAACGATGGTACCCCGCCAGTCAAAGTTGTGGCGCCAGTATTAACAATTATACTTACAGGGTGTTAATCATATAGATGGGAAGCTCGACTAAGCAACGATTGCGTGGCTTTACTTTAGTTGAACTGATAATTACTTTGGTTATTTTGGGTATCCTGTCGGTAACGGCAGGGCCCAAATTCTTAGGTAGTTCAACCGAAGACGCCTATTCATATCGTGATCGCGTATTGGCCGCACTACGCACAACTCAATTACGAGCGATGCAAAACAGTGCAATAGCGAGTTGCCATAAGTTATACATAAGCGCAGTGTTAATTGCTGGGCCAACAACAGATACATGCAATGGAGGAGCGGATCCTAACAACCAAGACGATTTGGTAGTGAAGATAGACACGCAACGTAGCGAAATAGTATTTACTGCGTTAGATGGTCAAGGATCGCTATTTACTGAAATTAATTTTGACCCATTGGGGCGAAGTGATCGAAATTGCAACAATACATGTCGAATAGATGTGGGGTTAGCTGGTGTATGTATTAGTGGTGAGGGGCTGATTTATGCGTGCCCTTAATACGGGTTTTACCCTTATTGAGCTAATCATTAGCATTGTTATTTTTGCGATAGCCCTGACAATTATTACCGGTTTAATTGCGCCGCAGGCACGTCAAAGTGCGGATCCTATTTTACAGTTACGTGCTAATGAATTGGGTCAATCATTAATGAATGAGATCCAAAGTAAGGCATTTGATGAGCATAGTGAACGTGCGCCGCCGTTTAGACGATGCTCAGAGAGTGGTTTTGCTGCACCAAATTGCACCGTTGTAGCCGATTTAGGTGCAGATAGCGGAGAAACCCGGACTACGTATGATGATGTGGATGATTATTTAGCACTCAATGCTCAGCCTATAACAAATAGCTTAGGTGAGCAGTTAACGCAGTATCAAGATTTTAGTGTTGCCGTTACTGTGGTTTATGACAGTGACCGTAATAGTACAACCGTAAATGATGGAACAACATTAAAGCTCATCACACTTATTGTTAGTGCTCCAAATGGAGAGCAATATGGGTTTAGTGCTTATAAAGGTAATTATTGATGTTTAGCTTTATAAAACAATGCGGGTTTACCCTTATAGAGTTATTAATAGTCATGGTGATTGTGGGGATATTAGGGGTTACTTCGGTTGCTTATATTAATGCTGGGGTAAATATCTACAGCCAAGGTGTTGAGCGTCAAGAAGCCGTTGCACAAGCACGATTTATGCTAACACGCTTAGCTAAAGAGCTACGGCACGCCACACCAAACTCTCTTCGGTTACAGTGTGAAGGAGGGTGCACATTTGATCAGTGTCTTGAGTTTATTCCTTTCCAATCAGCGACTCATTATACCGGCTACCTACCAACGTCAGCCCCTTTTAATGTTACAGCGGTAGACTTCGAATTAAATAATTTAGCACAGCCAACAATTGGAAATTGGGCCACTGTATACCCATTACACCACAGTGATTTATACGATGTAGCAAACAATAAACGATTACAAGTAACAGGGTTTGTAAGCTCAACAACGAGCGAGCTGGATCAATGGCAATTTAGCCAAGCATTTATGCAAGAGTCGTCATCAAAGCGTATCTATTTACTGGCTGAGCCTGTGAGCTTTTGTGTTGAAGGTAATGCCTTATATCGATACCAAGATTATGGTTTTAATGTAAACCAATTAAATGCAGTACAGCTACAGGCAAGCAGTGGGGTAAAACGAGATTTACTTGCGCTTCATATAAGCAACAACTTAGTTAGCAATGAGTTTTTCAATTTAGATGATGCAGCGTTAACACGTAATTCTGTATTAAATATTCATGCAATTATGACGTTTAATGATAGTGAAGCAATGATGTTTAATCATGAGGTGCATATACCCAATGTACCTTAAAAATAATAGGAATCAAGCAAGTCAAAATGCCGCTCGTCAAAAAGGTAATTTACTCGTTGTTACACTGGTGATTATTGTTGTATTTTTGATGTTGGGCTTAGCGCTAGTGAAAATACTTTCTGCATCAGCACAACAAAATATTATTGAGTATTATGGCGCTCGTGCTTATATGGCTGCCCAAAGTGGGTTAGAAAATGCTTTAACAGAGCTTTTCCCGTTAAATAACCCTGCACAGAATTGCGCGGCAGTATCAACGACGCTAGCTTTGCAAGTAACTTATCTTGAAAACTGTGTGGTTACACTCAGTTGCAAGCAATACTTGGCTGTGCCAGATAGTAGTAATAGTGCTGGTACTGTTAGTATTTTTTATCTGCAAAGTACGGCTATTTGCGCCCCTATTGCATGCGCCATTGGTGAGGCTTGTCGAAAAGATTATTGGCAAACACAACGTACATTGAGCGTTGAAGCGAAGACCTTACCATGATGATTTACCGTACATTAATACTATTAGGATTGCTATGCTGTAGTTGTGTGTGTGTAGCCGCAACGCCAAAAATAGAAGGCCGCTTTATTGAACTGCAAGACACGTATGTTTCACCTATTTGGACCAAAATAAATTTTCAACAAGAATATGATGTTCCGCCTGCGGTGTTTATGCTTTCGACCAATCAAGGCGGTAACCCTGCAATAGTACGCATACGCAATGTGACTACAACTGGCTTTGAAGCTCTACCACTTGAACCAACAGGAGAAGATGGTGAGCATATTACCATGGGGGCGCATTATTTAGCGGTTGAATATGGCGTACATGAATTCCCTGATGGCACAATCATGGAAGTTGGTAGCACAGATATATTGCTTGAAATTCAATATGGGCCTCAATCTAATTATGTTTTGCCGAAGAGCTATAAAGGCGTTACCTTCTCGATGCCATTTACTACACGGCCAAATTTTTTTCATTCACTACAAACAATCAATAGCTTGGAAACAACTCCTCCGAGAGATGCGTTAAGACCATTTTTAACCGTGGCTGTTGAAACTAATTCATTAACATCAGTGGGAGTAAATATAGCGCTTGAAGCATCAGAGACAAGTAGTGGCTTAATCAAAAGCGAGACAATTGCCTACCTTGTTGTGGAGCCAGGAAGTAACCGTACTTTTGTGGATGATAATCAAGTCGAAGTGTTATGGGAGAGTTTTTTCACTGGGTATAAAGTGGATGGTTGGAGTGATGGTTGTAATTACTTTTACTTTAATAATGACTTTGACGTAGCCCCTTTAGTTGTCGCAAGTAAGAATAGTCGGGTTGGTGAAGATGGGGGGTGGTTACGTAGTTGTAATTTAACACGAACTCGGCTGGGTATAGTGGTTGATGAAGATAGAGATGGCGATAGGGAGCGTAATCACCCAAATGAAGAGGCATCTATTTTAGCCATGACGAGTACGTTTGTATCCAACGGGGACATTTTGAGTTGTGATACGCTCTTTCCAGGGGCTATTGCTACATACAATAATGGACAGATTCAACTTGTTCAAGGCGTTACGGTTACAGACAACAATGCGAATGTTTTAACAACAATGAATTACATTTCAACTGCGATTACTAATATTCCTTTATGCAATGGTCAGCCTTGTGCTGCAAAGGGAGAAAATTCGCTGACCGCAGGGCAAGCTTCACGGGTGCCTACAATAGCAAATGATGGCTCATCTGGAAGTGCCATACCAACGAGCTTAGCGGGTGATTACTTTTTTGATGAATTGCAAATAACGATGGTCGAACCTGAATACAGAGTAACAAAGCCCACCCGAATATTTGTGCAAAATTCAGACTCAATATTATCAACCGCTTTTTTAACGGTCGCTAATACGAATATAGTTATTGAAGATGGTGCGTATTTGGCTATCTACATTGATGGTGCTGTATCGATTGGAGCGAGTGTCGACTTTAACGCATTTTTAGTCGCAACGGGAGAGGTGCGTATTGCGCAAGAAGTGCAGTATACGGGTATGATTACCTCTGGCACTGAGATTATAGCAGAGCAAAGCTCTTCATTTACGGGAACACCAGTACCGAATAATATCCCCGGTTTTTGTGGAATTACACCACCAGTATTATTAGATCATTACCGCATATCCATGAGTGATAACAAGGGTTTAACGTGTCAGGCTAAAGAAATGACGCTTACAGCATGTGCGAATGATGCATGTGATGTACTTTATGCTGAAGAGTCTACACTCGATCTTTCGCCAAGTACTAGCGGGTCACAAAGCTGGGTTACAGGGGAGAACATAACATTTACAAGCATGACAGATATACGCTTTGCTAAGCGTACGGCTGGTCAAGTGCAATTTGGTTATAACTTAGCTGATCCATCAGCGCCGTTACGTTGTTATATTGGGGGGATTAATGTTGGCCTTGGTGGATGTAAAGTCACGTTCTCTGATGCAGGGTTTATTTTTAGAAATGACAGTGACAATAACACCTTAATACCTACTCAGTTATCAGGAAAACCTTCTGATACAGGCTTTAATGCTAAACAGTTAGCGATACAGGCTGTTAAAACCAACACAACAACAGGAGTCTGCGAAGCTGCTTTTCCTACCGATGGAGAAGTTGCAATTGATTTGGCTTATAGCTGTAGTTCGGGGTCTGTTTGTAGTGATGAGTTGGCGCTTGTGAATAACGGTAATACGCATGCAATTGGGCAAAGCTATCAAGCGGTACCACTAAAGTTTAGTAGTGAATCCAAAGCTGAGATTACCATTAATTACCCTGATGCAGGACAGGTAAGCTTAAATACTAGGTTAAACTTGATACTGGATCCTGCAACCAATCTATCAGTAAGCTTAGCGGGGAGTTCAAATGAATTTGTTGTTAAGCCATTTGGCCTTGCTATAAGCTTTCCTAATGACGGCAATAATGCATTTGCAAGTGATGCAAACGGCAGTTTATTAAAGCTCACTGGTGAGCCATTTTCATTGAAAATGAATGCGGTACAATGGCTTGTTGGACAAGATAACAACAATGATGGTTACCCAGATGATTATTCAGTAATAAACAGCAATGCAATCGCTAAACACTTTATTGGTGAGTCACCCAATGTGACACCTTCCACCTTATTACCTTCGGGCGGAGTATTAGGTAATCTAGACGTAGATACACTATCCGCGTTTACTGATTCGGGTAGCTTAAGTGAGTCCCTATCACAATATAATTATGATCAAGTCGGGATTATTGATTTAGCTGTGGGCTTGCAAGATGGCGATTACTTAGGTGCTGGAGATGTGCGAGGTGAGATCACCAATGTTGGCCGTTTTGCTCCATCTCAATATGTATTACAAGGTATTCAAGCCGCTGCTCAATGTACACGTTATGGCAGTAATCAAACCTACTTAAGTGAGCCATTTTCACTTGGGTTTACAGTACTCGCTCAAAATCATAAAAATCAAACAATGAAAAATTATGTGGGTGGGTTTATTAACTCAAATATCGTAGTTAATGCTGAAAACAGTGAGGCCGGTAATTATGTATCCGCACTTGATTTAACACCAAGGCTGCAGAACATAGACTCACCAGCATGGGGGAGTACACCTGCAGACGCTGGACAATGGCAATTAAATGACCTCGACACCATTTTGGCACGCCAAGGATTTAATGACCCAGATGGGCCTTTCGAAAGTGTAAACCTTATGGCAACACTAACAGGGCTTGAGGGGGCTGCTTTAATGGGCGCTAACGATAACCCAATAATTGCGGGGAGCTGTGTGGCAAATTGCGATAGCGTTAGACTTAATAGTGCACCAATTAGTTTTCGGTTTGGGCGTCTGGATTTGGGGAATAATGCAGGTTCTGACTTAGATGATTTACTCGTACCAATGGAGATGCAATATTATAATGGTACTGAGTTTGTTCGTAATTCCAATGATAACTGCAGTGTATTTACGCACCCTGAAATAAGTCAAATTTCACCGGCATTACCTGTTCTTAATTATGTTTACAGTACAGGCAATAGTGGTGTCTTTGAAAATGGTAGTTACCCAAATACTAACGGAATTTATGCGCAACCTCAGGGTATTGGTATTTTTATAATTGAATACGATACTGAAAATTGGCTTGAGTGGGATTGGCAAGCTGATGCTAGCCAATTAAATCCTAGAGGAATACTTCAATTTGGCAGTTTTAGAGGAAATGACAGAGTTATTTACTGGCGTGAAGTCCGATAATAGTAGTATGTCCAGTCAATCTCAAGATACAGAATTCAGTGTTTTACAGGGGATGGCTATCAAGGCGTGATTTGACAAAAATGGCAACGCCTGTGAAGCATCCTATAGAGAAGCTTAAAAGCAGATTTATACTGCGTTACTGTTATGAGAGACTAATTTTAATAAGGGAATAGCCATTATTTGCAATCAATGCCTTGTTTAAATCACTTTTAATTCCAACTGAAGCTCGCATCTTGAGGCTAATTAGGTATAAACTCAGATAATTTTTGAACAAAGCTTGTGTTTTGCCTTGCAAGTACATAGCATAAGAGTTTAATTATAAAAAATAAATAATGACCAAATAATTGCCGCTTTTTGGGAATGGAATATATGCGAATTGCTCCTTTATCTCTGTTAATTTCAGCAAGTTTGCTTGCATCAAGTGCGTTTGCACAAGATACAGCGACGGTAACTGGGATTGAATCTGAGATCAGTATTAAACAAGCTGAATACGATAACTCTACACAGATACTTGAAAAACATTTAAAAGAAGAAAGTCAGTTACAAAGCCAACTTGATTTATTGCGTACTCGTTCAACTGCACTCGATAAAGAAAAGAACCAAGCACTTGATGCAATGAACGAGATGTACCGTCGTTTAATTGATGATCCAACGCTTGATATCAGTACCGCACAAGCACGTTATCAACAAGCCGTGGTTGATCATAAACAAAATAAAGATGATATAGCGATGCAGTTGGCGGCAATTGCATCCCACCGCAAAGATATTGAACAAATTCGCGTAGCTAAACATACCCAGCTAAACACGCTTGAAAGCTTAAAAGAACAATTAACAACAGCACGAGTAGAGCGCTTGCGTAACGAGTTTACCCGCGAGGGAACGTTAGAAGTTAATCACACCATCAACTGTAAGCGTACAGAAACGCTAGCAGCGTGTGAGCAACGCGGTCAGCAAATGGGTTTACAAAAAGCAACAAAACGCTTCGTAGATCAAATATTTGCAAACCTAACTGAAGAGCGATTGGTTGAACCAAAACGCAATATGGCTGGTGCGCAAGTACAAATATTAAGTAGCCATGTAGTAAATAGTGCATTCAGTGGTCAAGGTAATTACAACGTAAATTTAAGTGTTACCATGCGCGGAGATGTTAATAGCAGCCGTTTATGTAACTTATTAAGTGTTGATAATCGCTATTGTTCTGAGTACGGCACACCACTGAGCACACCTTATCAAGCAAGTTACGGTACTAGCTACTCAGATAGTCAGTTAACATTCAGTGATAGTAAGGATAATGACGTAGTTTCAGTGTCGCGTTTAAATACGCAGTCGGTTCGAGACTACTCAGTAAAGCCAATGTTGATGCCAAAAGTTGATCCATTGGTTGTTGATAACAACAAAAATAGAATGGTTGAACTAACACTGCGATCAAATGTATTTGATGATGAAGTGTTTATTGATGGTGTGAGTTTTGGCTCAACACGCTTAGCGACGACTTTGCCAAGTGGCGTACATGATGTTGAAGTACGAAAACAAGGTTACCAATCATATCGTGTGCGTGTTGATTTGCGTAAACCGCAAACCATTCATGCCAAGTTGGTAAAAAAGCCTGAGTCGATTGCTGCACCGACATACACTCGAGAGCAACGAAATACAGCATCTACGACTACAGCGGTTGGCAATGCAGCCGGTGCGGCTGTGGTTGTTATTCCAGCAGGCACGTTTGAAATGGGTGATATCAATGGCAACGGACTTGCTAATGAGCGTCCTGTTGTTGAGAAAACCATAGCCAACTCATTTGCAATGCAAAGCAAAGAAGTATCAGTCGGTGCGTATAAGCAGTTTGTTACCAATAGCGGTTATAAAACAGAAGCTGAACGCAATCGTGGCTGTGCGTATTATTTAAATGGTGAGCCAGTTTGGGAAGCTAATTTAAATTGGCGTAACCCTGGCTTTGAGCAAGGCAATGATTATCCAGCTGTATGCTTAACCTATAATGATGCTAAAGCATATGCTGATTGGTTATCAGGTCAAACAGGCCAACAATATCGCTTACCGAATGAGGTTGAGTGGGAATATGCAGCTCGAGCGGGTACTAAAACCGAATACCCATGGGGTAATGAAATCGGTAAAAATTTAGCCAATTGTGGCTGGTGTGGTAGTGAATGGTCAAACAAAAGTGCATCACCGACAGGTGCTTTTGCGCCAAACGCATTTGGTCTCTACGACACCGTAGGAAATGTATGGGAATGGACTCATAAGTCAGCTCAGCAATCGGATGTAACAGTTCGAGGTGGTGCATGGAATTTTGCACCGAGTTTAGCTCGCGCTTCAACTCGTTTGATTTTAGCGCCGGACTTTCGTGCAAATTATATCGGTTTTCGCTTAGTACGCGAGCGATAAAAATAATTTAAAAAGGAAGCAATGCTTCCTTTTTACCCAATTAACAAAGGTAGCTGCGCTTTGTATTACTGAAATAATTCAGTATGTTAAAGTAGAGTCAGCTAACATAAGAACGTTTTCAAAGGTCATCCAGCCTCATGTTTAAAAAGCTCCGTGGTATTTTTTCAAACGATCTATCGATCGACTTGGGTACAGCCAATACCCTTATTTATGTTAAAGACGAAGGCATTGTCCTTAATGAACCATCTGTTGTTGCGATCCGTCAAGAACGCGCTGGTGGCCCTAAAAGTGTTGCCTCAGTAGGCACCGAAGCAAAGCAAATGCTTGGTCGTACTCCAGGTAATATTAAAGCGATCCGCCCGATGAAGGATGGCGTAATTGCTGACTTTTATGTAACTGAAAAAATGTTACAGCATTTTATTAAGCAAGTTCATAACAACAATTTTATGCGTCCTAGCCCACGTGTACTTATATGTGTGCCATGTGGTGCAACTCAGGTAGAAAAGCGTGCAATACGTGAATCTGCAATGGGGGCGGGTGCGCGTGAAGTATATTTAATTGAAGAGCCTATGGCGGCTGCAATTGGTGCGGGTTTGCCTGTGTCAGAAGCAACGGGTTCAATGGTTGTTGATATCGGTGGCGGTACAACTGAAGTCGCAATTATCTCACTTAACGGCGTAGTGTATTCATCATCAGTGCGTATTGGTGGCGATAAGTTTGATGAAGCAATCATTAATTATGTACGTCGTAATTTTGGTAGCTTGATTGGTGAAGCGACAGCTGAAAACATTAAGCATCAAATAGGGTCAGCTTTTAAAACTGATGAACCGATTGAAATTGAAGTGCGTGGTCGTAACCTTGCTGAAGGTGTACCGCGCTCATTTACGCTTAACTCGCACGAAATTTTAGAAGCACTGCAAGAGCCATTAATGGGTATTGTAAGCGCTGTGATGGTGGCTCTTGAGCAGTCACCACCAGAGCTTGCGTCAGATATCTCAGCTAAAGGTATGGTACTAACAGGCGGTGGTGCACTGCTTAAAGACTTAGATCGTTTATTAATGGAAGAAACAGGTATTCCGGTAGTGGTTGCTGATGATCCATTAACGTGTGTAGCACGTGGTGGCGGTAAGGCACTTGAGATGATAGATATGCATGGTGGTGACGTATTTAGCTACGACTAATGAAGTTAATGTTTGGGCGTGCCATCTCTTTGCAACTGCGACTTTTTGTCGCAGTGCTGTTGAGTATCATGCTGATCGTAGGCGATCGTTATACACAAGGCGGCACCACGGTTCGCACCAGTTTAAATACACTAGTCAGCCCATTATTGTATTTAGCTAATTTACCCTATGAAGTTTTTAGCCTTGGTGCTAAAAGCTTGCATACGCGTGATCAACTACTAACCGAAAACGAAGCATTAAAACAAAAGCAATTACTGCAAAGTGAACAACTTCAGCAATATCAATTTTTAGCCAAAGAAAATCAAAAACTGCGGGCATTACTTGGCTCTTCAGCTAAACAAGCTAACCGTAAAATCATTGCACAAGTACTGTCAGTTCATTCAAACCCATATAGTCACCAAGTGGTGATCAATCGGGGTGCGATTGATGGTGTTAGTGAAGGGCAAGCTGTGATTGACGAAATGGGCGTGGTAGGTCAACTTACAAAAGTGGGATCAACAACCTCTCGTGTACTTTTAATGACAGATACGACCCATGCAACACCGGTGCGCATTTTACGCAATGATGTGCGCACTGTCGTGGAAGGTGTAGGGAAAATAAACTCAGTAAAACTCTCCCATGTACCGCATAGCCTAGATGTACGTTATGGTGATGTATTGGTAACATCAGGTCTTGGTGGCACGTTTCCTGAAGGATATCCTGTTGCAGTTGTGACAGAGATAAACCGCGATGAAGGGCGTCCGTTTGCGCAAGTATACGCGGAGCCAATTGCTCAGCTAGACCGAATTCGCTTATTAGTGATCTTATGGCGTAGTCAACAGGAAATTATCAGCGATGAATAGCCGACACACATTACTTATCGGCTTTAGCATCTTTTTTGCATTGATTATGGCACTGATGCCGTTGCCGTTTTCATTTGAACCATTTCGTCCAGACTGGGTTCTACTCGTTTTAATGTACTGGTCATTGGCGGTTCCGCATCGTTTAAACATTGGTACTGCTTGGGTGGTGGGACTCTTAATTGATTTAGCATCAGGCTCGCCATTAGGTGTAAACTCACTCACTTACTCAATTTGTATTTTTGTTACTGCGAGTAATTTTCAAAAAATCCGTAACTTCTCGATTTGGCAGCAAGCAATATTGGTTGGGCTATTTTTAACGCTTTATCATTTAATGCAATTTTGGCTGAATCACTTTTTAATGGATGTGTATTTTAATCCGCAATACTTATGGCCAGTGGTTACTGGCATGCTAAGTTGGCCATGGATTTTCTTGCTGCTGCGTAAATACCGTCGTCATTTCAGGATCCGATAATGCAAACCGCCATTTATTTAGCGTCAGCTTCTCCAAGGCGCAAAGAATTGCTAACTCAGCTAGGCATTGAATTTTCGCAATTTAGTGTGGATGCCGACGAAAGCCAATTAAGCAACGAATCTCCACGTGAGCTGGTTGAACGTTTAGCGCGCTTAAAAGCTCAAACGGGCGTGACCATGGGTTACACCGATCGCCCTGTATTGGGCAGCGACACTGTCGTGGTTATCGACAATCAATCGCTAGGTAAACCACTGGATAAAGCGGACTTTATGGCAACGTTAAAGCGTTTGTCAGGGCGAGAGCATCAGGTGCTAACCGCAATAGCGTTTGCTACGCCAGAGCGAGTAATGAGTTGTGTGGTAACAACACAGGTCAACTTTAAAACATTATCAGATCAAGAGTTAGAGGATTACTGGCAAAGTGGCGAACCACAAGATAAAGCCGGTGGTTATGGTATTCAAGGGTTAGGTGGTCGATTTGTAACGCATATTTCAGGTAGCTATTTTGCAGTTGTAGGCTTACCTTTATATGAATGCGAAAAATTATTAAGCGAATTCTTAAGTAGGTAACATGAGTATAGAATTACTGATCAACGTCACTCCGAGTGAAAGTCGTGTTGCTTTGATAGAAAATGGCGTATTACAAGAGATCCAACTAGAGCGAATTGGTAACTTAGGGATTGTTGGTAATATTTACTTAGGTAAAATTAGTCGCGTATTGCCGGGTATGCAAGCCGCATTTGTTGATATTGGTTTAGACAAGGCTGCATTTCTACATGCATCAGATATCGTTAATAGTGCTTCAATTGTAGAAGGCGTTGACGATCAACCAATAAAAAAAGTGCAAGACATCCGTGAGCTAGTTCGTCAAGGACAGTACATTATGGTGCAAGTGGTAAAAGATCCACTGGGTACTAAAGGTGCGCGTTTAACCACAGACATTACAATTCCTTCGCGTTATTTAGTTTTTATGCCGGATGCAACTCACGTGGGTGTGAGTCAGCGCATAGAAACAGAAGAGGAACGCGCGCGATTAAAAAATATTGTTGCTGATTATTCCGATGAAAATGGCAGCTTTATTGTTCGCACAGCAGCGGAGGGTGCAAACGAAGCTGAACTGCGCCACGACGCACAGTTTTTAAAAAAATTGTGGGAAAAAGTAGTCGCAAAACGCAAAAAAACCAGCAAAGAAAGCATCCTTCATGAAGACTTAACTCTCGCATTTAGAACCTTACGTGATTATGTAGGTGAGGACATGGAGCGCATTAGAGTTGATTCAAAGTTAACATATGAAGAACTAAAAGCCTTCACTGCTGAATTTGTACCGATACTCTCAGAGGTGCTTGAATACTACCCAGGCGAGCGCCCGATTTTTGATTTATTCGATGTTGAAAACGAAATTCAAAAAGCACTACATCGTAAAGTGGAACTTAAATCAGGTGGGTATTTAATTATCGACCAAACTGAAGCAATGACCACGGTTGATGTAAATACAGGTGCCTTTGTTGGTCACAGGAATTTAGAAGAAACCATTTTTAATACTAATGTTGAAGCTACTTCGGCAATAGCTCGTCAGCTTAGGTTACGAAATTTAGGTGGCATAATCATCATCGATTTTATTGATATGATTAGTGAAGATCACAAACGCCGCGTATTACATTCACTGGAGTCGGCACTGGGTAAAGATCGTGCTAAATCAAACATTAATGGCTTATCTGCGCTTGGTTTAGTTGAAATGACACGAAAACGAACGCGAGAAAGCTTAGAGCATATTTTATGTGATGTGTGTCCCGCGTGTTCAGGACGAGGTTCGCAAAAAACAGTAGAAACCGTTTGCTATGAAATACTGCGTGAAATTGTACGTGTGAACAGAGCATATGCAGCAGACAAATTTATGGTTTATGCAGCACCAGCTGTGAGTGAGGCCTTGATTAATGATGAATATCATAACCTTGCAGAGCTTGAATTATTTATTGGCAAGCAAGTAAGCATTCAAACCGAAAGCCTCTATAGTCAAGAGCAGTTTGATGTGGTCATGATGTAATGAAAGCAAAGACGGCCTGTTTTTTTTGTATCCGTAAGTTATGGCAAGCCTGTGCTATAACATTGGTGCTGCTGGCCGTTATTGTGTCCGTATTAAAATATACACTCCCGTACGCTAATGATTATAAAGGTGACTTAGAAAATTACCTTTATGAAAAGTTTGCCGTTAATCTGTCAATTGGCGCTATCTCAGCGAGTTGGCATGGCAAAGGACCCTCTATTGTATTGGAAGAAATTTCCTTTGAAGATAATCAAACATCACCTATAGCATTGACGATTGCCAAAGCAAGCTTTGAGTTAAATGTATGGGAAACCATCAAAACGCAGCAATTAAAATCCAGCTACTTTGTAATTAACGGCTTTCATGCCAATGTTAATATACCGAGCATGTTGGATTCAAAAAGTACGGATGTATCTTTTGAGCAAAAAGAACTAATTGAAGGTTTATTCCTAGGTGAAACCGGGCATTTTGCTGTAGAGAATAGCAGTCTTAATTTTATGCTGGGAGATGGTAAAGACCGCCGTTTAATTCTTGAAAATATTGTTTGGCAGAACGAACCTGAACAGCATCTAGGAAGTGGTACTTTGGCGTTGCCGGGGATTTCGGTTGGCACGTTTGATGCGCGTTTATCGCTCGTTGGCACTACTTTAGAAAGCATGGCTGGTGATGTTTATATACAAGCTGGTAATGTTGATGTTTCTAAGTGGCTTGCGCAATATATTAATGCTAGTAAAGAGCAGCTCAATTCAGATATTAATTTAGAGTCTTGGGTGAGTATTGAAAAAGGCTTAATTAAAGATGTCACCGTTAAATGGCTACCCAGCTATATTAATTGGCAGCAAGATACAAAAAATCACCAATTTAGCTTAAGTGAAGGGGGGTTTCACCTTTATCCATTTCAGCAAGGTTGGCGTTTAAAAAGTACGGGTTTAGGCATTAAAAATGATCAGCAATATTGGCCTGATTTTCAATTTGAAGCGCAGCTAGATAAAAAACAAAAGCAGTTTTGGATACAGCAACTTGATTTTGACTTGGTTTCAAAACTGGCTCAATTAAGCAACTTTGCAGTCCTTGATCAACTTATCAACCTTCAACCAAGTGGGCAGGTTGATTACGCTTACTTTCAATATTCGTCTCCTGAGCAATGGCAATTATGGTTTGAGGCGCAGCGGCTAGGCTGGCTTGCTAAGCAAGGTATTCCAGGCGCGCAAGATTTACGTATTGATGGATTGTTAAATCAAGACTATGGGCGCATTAACTTATTTGGCGAGCATAACCAATTACTCACCGGCGATACGTTTAGTCATCCAATAAAATATAATCAGCTCAATATGCAAATTGATTTGGCTAGCAGTGAGCAAGGCTGGCAGATAAGCAGTGATAATATTTGGCTTGATAATGATGAGGCAACAATTGCCGCTGAAATGAAGCTTAGCTTAGGGGGGCAACCTAGGCTTGATTTATACGCCGAAGCATTCGTTCCTAACGCGAGTATTGTAAGTCATTACTTCCCACTCCCAGTTATGACCAATAGTTTAGTTGATTATTTAACTGGTGCGATTAAAGGGGGCGAAATACCACAAGCGCAAGTGTTGTTTTCAGGGCCATTAACAGGTTTCCCGTTTGCTGATAATTCAGGGCAGTTTGAAGTGTTAGCCCAAGTTGAACAAGCACATTATCAATTTGCGCCTAATTGGCCTGCAGTGACAAAAGGTAGCGCAAAGCTGCATTTTGAAAATGAACGTATGGATATTTACTCTCAACAAGGTGAACTTGTTAATTTGGCCGTGGGTGATGCAGTGCATGTGAGTATTGCAGATCTAATGGATGCAGACATTCTTAATGTTAAAATTAACAAGCAAGCAGATGTAAAAAAACTATTACCTTTTTTTAAAGCCACCCCCATTGCAGATCCTCTGGCAAATGTATTTGAAGTGATCCAAGGCCAAGGTGAAGCGAGTGCGGATATAGAGTTGTTGGTTGATTTAAATGACCTGAATGTAAATGCCAAAGGGGTTGTTAACTTAAGCAAACTCCCCGTTTATTTAGCGCAACCAGGCGTACAATTAGAGCAAGTAACAGGCAAACTGTATTTTAATGATGACCATATAAGCTTAAAAAATGCCGAAGCAACGTGGTTAGGTATGCCGCTTAAGGTTAACTTTGATGGTAAAAGTATCAAAGATAGCTACCGTGGTGATGTGGACATTAAAGCACAATTAAACGCACACACCTTGATTAAGCACGGGCAAGGTCTTTTAAAAGACTATTTAAGTGGCGAAAGTGAAGTTGCTATAAATATAGGGCTTAATTTTTTAGCTGATGGTTTTAATTATCATGCCAACGTGAGCTCTCAACTGAAAGGGCTCAAAAGTGAATTACCTGCGCCTTATACCAAAAATGCAGAGCAAGTTTGGCCACTTAGCGCCGTTATTCAAGGCGATAATATTTCAAACTTGATCACTGCTAATATCAATAAAAACGTGTACTTTAATGGGATTTTAGCCAACGACACTGGCCAATTCAGCAATGCTCATTTAATTTTAGGGGCACAAGATTTAGGTTTGAACCGTGAAAACTTAACGGTAGCGATCAATTTAGATCAAACCGATCTGCTGCCATGGCTTGGTTTAATTAAACAAATAGTGAGCATTAACCAAACAGCATCTGATGCTCAAGGAGTACTTCCTCCCCTCAGCGAAGTGGTTGGCAAGGTGCAGCAATTAACGATCGCGGATATTGCATTTAATGATTTCGAAATGCGTTTAGCGCCTGTTGATAACGACTTAAGTTTAAAGCTGAACGCCAAAGAATTACGCTCGCAGGTGTTTATTCCTTTAGGGCAATTAAGTCGTCCTATCCATATTGCTACTGATTATTTAAGAGTTAACTTTACGCCTTCAAATGACAACTCCAATATACCAACAATTCCTGAAAACTATACATGGTTGAACGATTTACCCGCAATAGAATTTGAGTGCGCAGACTGTAAAGTGGCAAGCTATCAACTAGATAAAGTGAGCGCATCGTTTTATGGTGATGGGCAAAAACTAACGGTATCAGAATTAGTTGTTGATAAAAGTAAGCATATTTTACGCGCAAAAGGCGAATGGAAAAATGGCCTCACACAGTTTAATGGCAATATGCAAAGTACTGACATAGGTGAATTATTTGATGAATTTGATATAACCACCACAGTTAAAGACTCAACCGCAGATATTAAATTTGATTTAGCGTGGCAAGATGCGCCTTATCAATTTGATATACCCAGTTTATCAGGGAATTTAGATTGGCAATTAGGCGAAGGCCATTTAGCTGAAGTAAGTGATGGTGGAGCGCGGGTGTTTTCATTACTGAGCCTAGATTCATTGGTGCGTAAGCTTAAGCTCGACTTTAGAGATGTTTTTTCAAAGGGATTTTTCTATAACAGCATGCAAGGCACTATGCAGTTGGACAAAGGCATTGCTTATACACAAGACACTAAAATGGATGGTGTACCCGCAGATTTAACCATTAAGGGCCACACTAACCTTAATACCATGGAAATTGATTACGACCTAGCGGTTGCCCCGCAAGTAACCTCAAGTATTCCCGTGATAGTTGCGTGGATGGTAAACCCTGTTACCGGTTTAGCTGCGTTGGCGATTGACAAAGTACTTCATTCTGCGCGGGTTATCTCGGAAATAAATTTTAAAGTTAGCGGCAGTATGAGCGATCCTGTTGTACAGGAAGTTGATCGTAAAAGTCGCGAAGTAACTATTCCGCAAGCTGCACAAAATCAGCCACAAGCAGCGCAAAAGTCTCATGAGTTAACACTCAAAGACGCCGCAGTGACAGCCACTCAATGAGAGTTTTATTATGCAACCAATGATAGTTGCTATGCAGATGTGCTCAGGCGTGTGTGCAGATGAGAATATCAATCAACTTAAACAACTACTTTTAAAGCTCCCTAAAACACGGCCATTACTGGTGTGTTTACCTGAGAGCTTTTTAGTGTTTGGCAAAAGTGGCCAAGATGCATTAGCCGTAGCAAAGCAAAGTGATTATTATCAACAGCAATTAAGTGCTTTGTGTCGTTTACATGATATTTGGTTAGCAGCAGGCACATTACCGATCAGTGCTAAAAATGATCGCTATTTTGCAGCATCGCTACTATTTAATAGCAGTGGCGAGGTGTTAGCGCAGTACAACAAAATTCATTTATTTGATGTTGATGTGGCCGATGGCACGGGTTCATACCGAGAATCAAACTTCACACAAGCAGGTGAAAACGTGGTCGTGGTTGATTCTCCATTTGGTAAAATCGGCCTCACAGTATGTTATGATCTTAGATTCAGTGGTTTATTTAGTGCATTGCAACGTCAAGGGGCTGAAGTTATTTTAGTGCCTAGTGCATTTACTACGGTCACTGGCGAAGCGCATTGGCAACCTTTATTAAAGGCCAGAGCGATTGAAACACAAAGTTATGTAATTGCCGCTGCACAAGCAGGGCAACATGAAAATGGCCGCGCAACATACGGCCACAGCATTATTATTTCTCCTTGGGGCGACGTCCTCAGTGAGCTTGCAAATGGCATAGGGTTTATTGGCTGCCAGCCAGATTTAAACCAATTACATGCCATTCGTCGAGATATGCCCGTGCAATCTCACCAACGATTTAGAGAGCATTTATTATGAATACGGTTGAACAGCATTTATTACACGACAGCCAGCTAAATCGAGAAGAACTCGAAAAAACGCTTGGTTTTATTCATCAGCATAATGTTGATTACGCTGATCTTTATTTTCAATCTAGTCACCATGAATCATGGGTACTGGAAGATGGCTTAGTTAAAGAAGGCTCATACAATGTTGAGCGCGGTGTCGGTGTGCGCGCTGTAAGTGGTGAAAAAACAGGCTTTTCGTACTCAGATGCAATCAATCTTGAGGCGCTTAACAAAGCCGCTACAGCTGCGCGTAGTATCGCCGAGGCGGGTGAGAGTAAAGCAATTCAAGTCTTTAGTGATGTAAAAGCCAAGCAGCAGTTTGCACCATTACAGCCAATTCAAAGTATGAGCGATAACGACAAAGTAAGTTTGTTACGTGAGCTTGAAAATTATATTCGCGAACTAGCCCCAGATGCAGAGCAAGTGATTAGCTCAATGTCAGCCGTCTATGAAGAGATATTGATTGCCGCAAGCGATGGTACATTTGCTACTGATATTCGCCCATTGATCCGCTTAAACTGCTCAGTACTACTTGAAAAAGAGGGTCGACGTGAACGCGGTGGCGCAGGTGGCGGCGCACGTTTAGATTATGGTTATTTTAAAGAGTTAGTTGATGGCAAACCACGTTGGATGGAATACGCAGAAGAAGCTGTTCGCCAAGCAAAAGTAAACCTAGAAGCCATTGATGCACCCGCTGGTAGTATGGAAGTGGTACTTGGTGCAGGCTGGCCTGGCGTATTACTACACGAAGCTGTTGGCCATGGTTTAGAAGGTGATTTTAACCGTAAAGGTGCATCAGCATTTAGCGGTAAAGTAGGTGAGAAAGTCGCATCTGAGTTATGTACTGTGGTAGATGATGGCACTATAGCCGATCGCCGTGGTTCACTTAACGTAGATGATGAAGGCACACCAGCGGCTTACAATGTGCTGATTGAAAACGGTATTTTAAAAGGGTATATGCAAGACAAGCTAAATGCACGTTTGATGGGAGTAAACCCAACAGGCAATGCGCGCCGTGAATCATACGCCCATTTACCTATGCCACGTATGACCAACACCTACATGTTAGGCGGCGAGCACAGCCAAGCAGATATAATTAGTACTGTTAAAAAGGGTATCTTTGCACCAAACTTCGGTGGCGGCCAAGTAGATATTACTTCAGGTAAGTTTGTATTTAGTGCCTCAGAAGCGTACTTGATCGAAAATGGCAAAATCACACAACCAATTAAAGGCGCAACTTTAATTGGTAACGGCCCAGAGGTAATGCAACAAATCTCGATGGTAGGTAACGATTTAGCGCTAGATAAAGGCGTAGGCGTATGTGGTAAAGACGGTCAAAGTGTTCCTGTTGGCGTGGGTCAGCCAAGCCTTAAAATTGATAACCTAACGGTTGGTGGTACAGCATAATAAGAAATATCAGGCTAGGCTGGTTTATTGATTATCCAGCTTAGTCAAACCACGGTTTAATATTTCGAGATACTTCAAGCTGCTAGGGTGAACTTTAGAAAAAGCCACAAAAATTTCTATTGAATCGCCAGGAGGCCCCTTGATGAGCTTATTTTCTAAGTTGTTTGTAGTGACGAGCTCTCCTGCAATGTCGTCAAAAAGGATGAGTGCATCTAGTCGGTGAGAGGAAAGCTTTTTAAGGTTTTGCTCATGGTTTTTAACTCGTTCAATTTTAAGCCCAACTTCATTCTTATCAATAAAGTCACCGTAGTCATAACCAATAATAGCTCCAATGCGAGTGTTTTTATTTAACTCTTCTTTAGTACCTACAATAAGCGGTTTATTATGCCAATAGTAAAAGTGCGATTTAACGGTATATAAAGGTGATTTGTGAAATAAAAATTGCTCTTTGGTCTCATCAGTCTTAGCTACGTTTACGCCTAAAATAGCATTGCCAGTTTTTAATAAATTAAGAATTCTAGCGAAAGGCAGCACTTTAATGTTTACCTTTACGCCTTCAAGCGCAAAAGCTTCTATAACTTTTTGATTGCTTATCCCTGATCCGTCAGCGTATGAGTATGGAGGCCAGCCATCTTCTGCGTATAACGTGATGCCTGCATCATTCGCTAGTAAGTTCATACTACACACTATAGTAAATAAAGCTGAGATTTTAAAAAATAATGCTTTCATATTTTTTGTAATCCGAAAAATAAACTAAAGTTGTATAAAAGAGTAGCAGAGAGAATGTGTATATGCCGCAATTTGCAGCATTAAAGTCTGATTTAATTTTTCAATTTAAGCACAGTAATTTATCCAAAAAATTACTGTCCTATATATTACTTTTTAGCTCATTGTTTGCTGCTTTGGCAACGGTTTTACAAATTACGTGGGATTTTAATAATCGAGTTGAACAAATAAATAGCTCGCTTAGTTATATTGATATCAGCTTCACTAAGCCGCTTGCACAAAGTTTATGGAATTTTGACGAAGAGCAATTAACTATTTTGATCCACGGCGTTGAAGATATCCCCGATATTGATTCATTAAAAATAGAGCAGATCATTCAAGGTGAGCGGATGACTTTTTATGATTCTGGAATTGATGATTCAGGTTCAGTTCTCGCTGCAAGTTTCACTTTATATTATGAAGAGACACTCGTTGGTGAGCTGCATGTTTCGGCATCATTAACGAAGGTTTATGGTGAGTTATTAAGAAAGTCGGTATTAATTTTATTTATTCAGTTTATTAAAACGATTATTGTTTCTGCTTGTGTGTTACTTGTTATGTACTATCTGCTTATCAGACACTTAAACTTTATTGTTAATTTTTTAAGAAGTACACCATTTGTCCCAGGTTCCGTACCGGAGTTACGTTTACCTGGGCGCGAAAAATGCCAGCACGATAAAGCCGATGAGCTAGATGAGCTAGATGAGTTAGCTAGTGCTTTTAATCGTTTACATCAAGAAATAAGCTCAACAATGAATGAACGACAAAAAATTATTGAACTACTTCAAGATGAGCAAGATTTTTCTGAAACAGTAATTGAAACAATGTCTTCATTATTGGTGTGTACCGATGAGAATTTTGTAATCCAACGTTTTAACAAAGCTGTTGAGCAAGTGCTCGCGATGGAAAATACTCAAATTAAAGGGCAGCTGTGGCAACAGCTTTTTACACAAAATAGAGATTTTAAAAATGTTAGTGATAAATTTTTATCATCAAGAAAACAGCATGTAATACGGCTTAAAATAAGCACCGCCAATAACAATGAAGAGATCATAGAGTGGCAATGCGCACCCATATACCATAAAGGTAAACTAGCAGCCTATATTTTTAATGGTCACGTAATTACTCCTCTTATTCAAGCTGAGATAGCTTTAACCGATCTAAATCAGCAGCTTGAAGAGAAGGTGATACAAAGGACAGAGAAATTAAACGAAAGTAATCAAATGCTTAAAAATACGCTGGATGAACTTAAATTTACACAGTCGCACTTGCTTGAATCAGAAAAAATGGCCTCATTAGGTGGTTTAGTAGCAGGTGTTGCCCATGAAATAAATACTCCTTTAGGCGTGAGTATTACTACTGCAAGCTATGCTAAAGAACAAGTTAAAAATATGACAGATAAGTATACTCAGGGGAAAGTGTCTAAAAGTGATTTTGGTTGTTTTTTAGATAACATGGCCCAGTCAACCCAATTAATTGAACATAATCTTCATCGTGCAGCGGAATTAGTTTCAAGCTTTAAACAAGTTGCTGTCGATCAGGTTTCAGAGCAAAGTTACCGCTTTAATATACGCACAAATTTAGAGCAGATCATTCAATCACTTTCACATGAAATAAAGCAATCTAATTGTACCGTGAAGATTAACTGCCCAGAAAGCATAGAGATTGATAGTTATCCAAGTCATTTTATTCAAATTTACACCAATTTAATCTGCAACTCTATTATTCATGGATTCAAAGATTGGGGCGCAGAAAAGGTAATATCTATTAATGTCAGTCAAGAGCAGCAAAAAATAAAAATCATATACCAAGATACTGGCTGTGGCTTAACGCCAGAGATGAAAAATAAGATATTTGATCCTTTTGTAACCTCAAAAAGAGGATCGGGTTGTTGCGGCTTAGGCACACATATTGTTTATAACTTAGTAACTCAGCTGTTTGCAGGGACAATTACATGCCATTCAGAACTGAATAAAGGGATAGATTTTATTATTGAGTTACCTATTAGAGAGCAAAATGTAGAAGTACAGCCTTGTTAGGTAGGGCTTGTTTATTTACAGGGAACTTCTGAGTTTATTGATATGGCCCTAAAGAAGGAATAGTATGCTTGCATATTCAAATGAAAACAGATGTTATTTTTTATGATTAAAAAATGTGTTTTTAGCCTAGCCCTTATTACTCTTAGCGGCTGTACGAGCCTATCGCAAGAAGAGTGCGCATACGCGAATTGGCAGCAGCTTGGCTATGATCATGGCCAATCAGGAAAAACTTACAGCCAAGGTGTTGATACCGTAACAGCCTGTCAGGAGTTTGGTATTTCACCTGACGTTGCACAGTATAAAGAAGGTTATGACAATGGCTTGCGATATTATTGTAAACCTGAAAACGGCTTTGCAGTGGGTATTCGTGGTGAGTCATTTAATGGTGTATGCAACAGCAAACAATTTCGAAAGGCGTGGGAAGAGGGCAATGATCGTTACCAAGTCGAAGTAAGAAAAACCGAAATAAAAAATCGGCTAGACACAATAAACAGACGACTTGAAGTAATCAGAAGCGAATTAAGCGCTGCAAATATATCGAGTAACGAACGTGCAGTACTAATTAACGAGCGAAGAGATCTTGATGATGAGCGCAATGATTTAAGAAGGGAGCGTGCGCTTATTCCACTGTTAAATAAGCTACCGTCAGTTCATATTGACTATGAACTATAAAAACCTTGGTACACACCAAGTTTAAAAGCGATGTGTACCAAGTGTATTATTTTAAGGCCTAAATTCAAGAGAATATTAAGCTCTACTTTGGCTGAAAAATAAACATGCCGCTGCAAATATTACTTCGCAAAGATTTACAGAGGCTAGCCTCGAGTCTCTTGTTTTTTTGCCTCGTTATACCACAGCGTCATAAAGCACTCTGTTAGTTTATGCTCTATTTGAAGCGCCTTGTCTGTTGGGCAAAATAGCGTAAAGCTTGCTTTAAACTCACCTATTTCAGTGGTGCCAAAATGAATTTCAGGCGCGGGGCCTGAAATTTTAGCATCCAGCTTTCTCTCAATAATTGAATTATAACGGCTTGCTACTTCTTCAAATTCTTCACAATGGCGTTTGGCTTCATCCATTAAATTTTCATAAATTGGATAAGGGTTAAAGCTTTCTTTACGGATAATAGTAAAGTGGTGTGTTGCAAAGCGTTTTACAAAGTTTAAATTTTTAATTGGGCTGGTGATCAGTTTATTATTTGGTATATATATGGTTTTTCTGGAAAATTGATAGGTGTGCATATCAATTTCATGCATAGTAGTTTTGATCCAATCAGTTTCAGCCACTTCACCATAATACTCACCAACTTGGATCCAATCGCCTATTCTAAATGGCCGTGTTGTTACCAAGTAGAAAAAGCCAATCACACATTGAATAAACTCTCGCGTAGCAAGTACAATCGCAACAGCAAATGCAGCAATAGACAGCGCAAAGTTTTGTATTTCAGTTGACCAAACAAACAGTAGTGATAACACCATCACAAAATTAATAAAATGCTTAATGTTGTGTGCAATGTAGCGAATGTCTTTTTCTTTTTTCTCAGCACGATTTCGCGCTAACTTATCAACAAGCATTTTTAGGATGAATGCAATTGTTAGCATTATCAATGAAATAAGAAATGGATGTAGTAGTATATCTTTGATCATAACTTCCTAATAGGCTGAATAAATTTAGCATTATCATAGTGGGCGCTTTATGAAACACAATGAAAGCATCGCACTTTTTACAATGGCTGTAATTTAACATTAATAACAACAAAAAACCCCTTAGAAAATTAATCCTAAGGGGTTTTTTGTTGTTAATAAGCGCAGGGCTTATCTCATCGTCACAAATTCCTCTGAGCCCGTTGGATGTAGTGCTACAACGGCGTCAAAATCAGCTTTGGTAGCGCCCATTTTCATAGCAACCGCAAAGCCTTGAATCATTTCATCAACAGCAAAACCTAAGCCGTGTAAGCCAACCACTTTCTCGTCAGGGCCTGCACACACTAGCATCATGTTACATGCTTGGCGGTGCTGGGTAACTGCAGTGTACATAGCTGCAAAGCTTGATTTGTACACTTTTACGTTTTCTTCACCGTACTGTGAGACTGCCTCTTGCTCAGTTAAACCTATCGTTCCAATCGGCGGGTGACTAAATACCACGGTAGGCACTAAGCTGTAATCCATTTTCAGATCATCTGGCATGTCTTTATTAAACAACCGCTCTGACAGTGTACGCCCTGCTTTTACTGCAACGGGTGTCAGCTCAATGCCGCCTTCGATGATATCGCCTACAGCATAAACATTTTTTGCTGTGGTATTTTGGTATTCATCAACTTTAACAAAACCGCTTTCGTTTACTTCAACACCAGCAGCTGCAAGGTTAATTTTATCGGTTGTTGGCTGGCGGCCAATTGCCCAAATTACTTGGTCAACGTTTTGGCTATAACCGTTTTCAAAGTGAATGGTTAAGCTACCATCGCTTTCTTTAACCACTTCTTTTGGTGAACATTCGGTATGCAGCGTAGGGCCTTCTTTAGCCATAATATCAACCAGTGTGTCGATGATGTATGGGTCAAAGGTGCGCAGTGGTTTACTTTTACGAACAAATAAATGAGTTTCAGTGCCTAGGCTATGTAGTACGCCTGCGATCTCAACGGCAATATAACCAGCGCCCACAACAGCAACGCGTTTTGGTTGCTCGTTCAGCTCAAAAAAGCCATTTGAATCAATGCCGTGTTCAGCACCTGGAATATTTGGAATGCTAGGGCGACCGCCTACGGCAATTAAAATATGATCAGCTGTGTATAGTTCGCCATCTACTTCAACGGTTTTACTATCAATAAATTTAGCAAAACCTTTTATTACAGTAACCCCGTTTTTCGCTAGGCCATTATCATACCCTTTGTGAATACGACCAATATAAGCTTCGCGACTTTCAACTAATTTACTCCAGTTAAAATCTTTTACTTCAACATTAAAACCGTAATCAGGAGCATATAAATTAATTGCTTCAGCAATTTGAGCGCCATGCCACATTACTTTTTTTGGTACACAGCCTACGTTTACGCAGGTGCCACCCATATGTTTTGCTTCAATTAATGCAACGTTTGCGCCGCGCATTGCCGCACGGTTAGCTGAACCGATCCCGCCGCTTCCGCCGCCAATTGCAATGTAGTCAAAATGCTGAGCCATAGTTAGTCCTCAAAGATGAAATGATCATATTAACGTGATGATAGCACAAGGAAGACCTGTTAAAAGCCCCTTGTATTTCATCAGTTCGCCCCAACTTCAAAATGATATTCGCAATGATTTGAGAGCTAACATGACCGATTTAACAAATAACCCACTCGTAGGCCTTGAAGGCTTACCGCCATTTTCAAAAATTAAACCTGAGCATGTTGTCCCAGCGCTAAAACACGCAATAGAACAATGCCGTACAAAAATAGACGACGTGTTAGCTAATAAATCATTTACATGGAATGACTTGGTACTGCCACTAGAAGAAGTTGATGACAAACTGTCACGTGTTTTTTCACCGGTATCACACCTAAATTCAGTATTAAACAGCGATGCACTTCGCGAAGCGTATGAGCAATGTTTACCGATTATTTCAGAGTATTCAACCTTTGTGGGCCAGCATCAAGGCCTCTATGAGGCATATAATGCATTGCACAATAGCGATGAATTTAAAAGCTTAACGACAGCTCAACAAAAATCGATCACTAATGCACTGCGCGACTTTGAGTTATCAGGTATTGCATTAGCGCCAGAGCAGCAAAAGCGTTACGGCGAAATCAGTGCGCGTTTATCTGAATTAGCAGCAAAATTTGGCAATAACGTTATGGACGCCACACTTGCTTGGCAAAAGCACATAACAGATGAAAGCGAATTAGCTGGTTTACCAGAGTCAGCATTAGCGTTGGCAGCAGAAACTGCAAAAAATAAAGAATTAGACGGTTGGGTGTTTACTTTAGATTTCCCATCTTACCTACCTATTATGATGTACGCCGATAATCGTGAGCTTCGTGAAGAAGCGTATACGGCATTTGTAACGCGCGCATCTGACCAAGGTCCGAATGCTGAGGAGTTTGATAACTCAGCGATTATGAGTGAAGAGCTAGCGCTACGTCATGAAATATCGCAGTTGTTAGGTTTTGCAAGTTATGCTGAAAAATCACTGGCAACAAAAATGGCTGAAACACCAGAGCAAGTATTCTCATTTTTAGAAGACTTAGCGGTTAAATCTAAGCCACAAGCAAAACAAGAGTTGGCTGAGCTACAAACATTCGCAAAAGAAAAACACGCTATAGAGCAGTTATCGGCATGGGATTACGCTTATTATGGTGAAAAACTAAAACAAGAAAAATACGCAATTTCAGACGAAGTACTGCGCCCTTATTTCCCAGCAGATAAAGTGCTAGGTGGCTTATTTGAAACAGTAAACCGTTTATTTGGTATTACTGTAAAAGAGCTGAATGACATTGATACTTATCACAAAGATGTACGCTTTTTTGAAGTTTACGACAGTAGCAATACGTTACGTGGCCGTTTTTACTTAGATTTATACGCGCGTGATCATAAACGTGGTGGCGCTTGGATGGACGATTGCATGGGCCGTAAAATCCGTGCCAATGGCGAGCTACAAACACCGGTTGCCTACTTAGTGTGTAACTTTAATAAAGCAGTGGGTGATAAGCCTGCACTGTTTACGCATGACGAAGTAACAACCTTGTTCCATGAATTTGGTCACGGTATTCACCACATGCTAACCCAAATTGATGCCGCGCCTGTGGCAGGAATTAATGGTGTTGCATGGGATGCCGTTGAGCTACCAAGTCAGTTTTTAGAAAATTGGTGTTTTGAAGAACAAGCACTTAATTTTATTTCAGGCCATTTTGAAACAGGTGAGCCATTACCAAAAGAGTTACTTGATAAGCTGCTTGCGGCTAAAAACTATAACTCAGGCATGCAAATGCTGCGTCAGATAGAGCTTTCACTGTTTGATTTTAGAATCCACAATGATTATCAAGCAGGAGGTGAATGCCAAATTCAAGCATCTTTAGATAAAGTGCGAGATCATACTGCAGTTGTTAAACCACCCGCGTTTAATCGTTTTCAGCATGGCTTTAGTCACATATTTGCAGGTGGTTATAGCGCAGGTTATTACTCATATAAATGGGCCGAAGTATTGTCAGCTGATGCTTTTTCTAAGTTTGAAGAAGAGGGAATTTTTAACGCTGAAACAGGTAAAGCCTTTATGCAGCATATTTTAGAAAAAGGCGGCAGCGAAGAACCAATGGAATTATTTAAAAACTTCCGAGGCCGTGAGCCAAATATAGACGCATTATTGCGCCATAGCGGCATTACTGCATAGTCAGTTTTTAAGTAAAAAAGCGCCTTATGGCGCTTTTTTACTATTTAGAGTAATAAATTGTCGCAAAATAATCCCTCCGTACTATGCTTTTTTAAGTAACTCATTAAAAGGGAATGGAGCATGACAAAACTGGTATTAGCGATTGACGATGATAAATACGTTCACCATGTCATTGAAGAATCATTAGCAGGGTTTTGTAAATTAATTCATGCAAAAAATGGCGAGGAAGGATTAAGGTTAGCATTAAAATACAACCCAGATATTATTTTACTCGATGTTGAAATGCCTGGTAAATCAGGTTATCAAGTCTGTACTGAATTAAAAAATAGTGACCAAACCAAAGACACGCCCGTGATGTTTTTATCAGGAAAAAGTGAATTGCCCGAGCGTGTTAAAGGGTATAACGCCGGCGCTGCAGATTACATCGTCAAGCCTTTTAACGCACAAGAATTAATGGCCCGAATACAAGTGCTTTATGAGTATCGTCAGCATTCAAATAAGCTAAAAGATGATATTAAAAAAGCGGAGATCACTGCTGAAATAGCGATGACAGATTCAGGCGATATGGGGCGAATAATGCGCTATGTTGGGCAAAGTTATCATGCCCATGATATACAAACTTTATCTGAGTATTTTTTCGAATTTTTTAAACCCCTAGATCTTGAGGTTATTGTTGCTTTTTGGTATCAGGAAATAGGCGTTTTTTGTACTACAGATGGCTGTGTTTGCCCATTAGAGCAAGAGCTGCTAGAAAAGCATCGTTATGCTAACCGATTTGTTGATTTTAGCAGTTGTACAATTATTAATTTCCCTAAAGTATCTATTTTAATTAAAAATATGCCTTTGAGTGATGTTGCACTTTATGGCCGCTATAAGGATTTATTCCCGCACCTTTTAGAGGTTACTAACGCTAAAATTCAAGATATGGAAGTAAACGAAAAAGCACTTTCGCAAGCGCATAACGTAGGCAATGCCTTTTCAGAGCTATCAGAGTTAATGTTTGCAAACAGTGATACCCGAGAGCAGGCTGTGGATCAAATGACAGAGCAATTGTCAGAAATTCGTAAAACCATGCAGCAATATCCGGAGCTAGCCAATAATCAAGCGTTAGCCCTTAATGTTGAACAGTTAGAAAAAACACAGTTATTGTTTGCATCACTCAATGATGATTTAGGATTTGTAAAATATCAGCTTAATCACATTATTGACTCACGTACTGAATTAATTGATAGCTTAAGTAAAATAGCCACACCAGAGTTTACAGATAATATTACGTCACAAACTGATATTGAGCTATTTTAGTGCTATAGCGCTTTGCAGTTGATATACTTCGCGAGCTATTTACGGTCGGAGTTTATTTTGGTTATACAGTGTCCTTTTAAAGAATTACGTCATTATCTTACAGGTATTGAGCAGCGCTTTGGGCTTGAAAAATGGGCTGCAGAAACGTCTGGTTTTTCACTTCATTATGGTGAAGATGGTTTAACACTTCGTAAAACAGATGAGCCAAAGCTTGGCGCGATAAGCGTTGACTTTGTGACCGGAGCGGTTGCCCATAGGCGCAAGTTTGGGGGTGGTAAAGGTCAATCAATTGCTAAAGCGGTAGGGTTAAATAAAGGCGCCACACCAGTTGTACTTGATGCAACTGCAGGGCTTGGCCGCGATGGTTTTGTTTTAGCATCTTTAGGCTGTAAAGTGATTTTACATGAACGCCATCCAGTTGTTGCCGCATTACTTTATGATGGCTTAGAGCGTGCTTATAACGACATTGAAATAGGCCCATGGATGAAAGAAAACATGAGCTTAGTGTTTGGTTCAAGTCATACATTATTGGCCCAATGTGAAAGTATGCCCGACGTGGTTTACCTTGACCCTATGTTTCCGCATCGTGAAAAGTCTGCATTAGTAAAAAAAGAAATGCGGGTATTTCAAGACTTAGTAGGAGCAGACAACGATGCTGATGACTTACTTGAATTTGCATATCCTCTTGCCAGTAAGCGCGTTGTAGTTAAGCGTCCCGATTACGCGCCATTTTTGAACAACAAAACCCCCAGCATGCAAATTAAAACGAAAAAAAACCGCTTTGATGTTTATGTAAAAGCGGCAATGGTGTAAGCCTTTTTTCTTATTAAATGTTTTTGTCCCCATTAATTTATGTGTTTTAGTGGTTTTTCATTAAACTGTCATAAATAGTTAATAGTGTAAGCGCGCAGTCATTCAGAGGAATCAACTCATGCGCGTGTCATCATTTACTCGTTTATTAGCTATTTTGTTGGCGCTCGCCAGTTTACTTTTAGGCGGTACTTTGTATTGGGCAAGTCAAACCTTAGTTAAATTAGAGCACCAAGATCAATCATATAACCAGCTAAAAAATAGTATATTAATTGATCTTGAAAGCTCGTTAGAAGATTATTTAGACCAAGGTGATAGCCAATATTTGGGGCAAGCATCTGATTTAATTACAGAGTTAAAAAACACTCAACTCACCATTTTACCCACGATTTTAAAGCAGCAGTTAAACTCACAACTGAGCCAACTTGATACAGATATAAAAGGCAAATACCGCGCTCTTGGTAAACTTTCAGGTAATGAAACCGCATTGCTGGATAATGCCTTGAGGCAAATGGCTGGATCAGCATCTTCACTAATTAGTTATGCTAACAAGTCTGCACAGCAAAATACGAATACACACACTTATTACCAACTCGCCAGTGATTATTACAGCGAAGTCACAACCTTGTCGCTTTTTACTTATCAATTGATCCTTAATTTTGATCAAGACACCCAAAAAAACTTACAGCAAAGCGTAAACAACTTAAACCACTTAGCACAGCAAATTGAAAGCCTTGAAAATTTAGGTGTGATGAGTGACGTTGATGAAGACAGTTTATTTATAGATGAAGAAGCTGAAGATTTAGCTGATGAGATAAAAGCAGAGTTAAGTAGTTGGCCTAATCGTTATCCGCGTGATTTAGCTAATACCATAGAGCAGGCTCAGCAGCGTCAAGTTGGTATACATGCTTTACGTAAGCAAATCAGTACATTGTCTGGCACAGTCATAAATGCAGAGCAACAACTTAAAGCCGAGCAAGGTATTTTAAAGCAACAAGTATTAGTGGTGTTTTGTGTTGCGATAGGCATGTTAGTGATACTTGCAGTGGGTGTATACGTTGTGCAGCGTAACCAAGTATTAACGCCGTTACGCCAATTACGAGATGGGTTTGCATTTTTGATTGAAAGCAATGAATTAAAAAATATTGAAAGTAAAAATCCAAAAACCGAAGTCGGTGAAATCGCTAATTATTTTAACCAACTAATTGAACAGCAACGTATTGAAGCGCAAGAGCGGGCACAAATGCTCAAGGTTGTTAACGATTTTATGCAAGAAATGAGTGTGCATTTACACACGATTAGTCAGCAAACAGATGCTAGTCATCATCAAGTGGAGCAAAATCAAAGTTTACTGGCTGATATTCAACAAATAGGTGAGCAGGTAAATGCAATTAATGGTCAAGTTGCAGATAACGCCAAGCATACTTTCTCAGCAATGGATAAAAGCTTAGGGTTTGCAGAAAATATGCTAAGTGCAAGCTCGCATACACAAGAACGTGTAGGGCAAGGTTTACATAGCCTACAAGAGCTATTAAGTGGCGTACAAGATGTAGGCCAAATTATAGAGGTTATTCGGAACATTGCTGATCAAACTAATTTACTTGCACTTAATGCTGCCATTGAATCTGCACGAGCAGGGGAACATGGCCGGGGATTTGCGGTTGTGGCTGACGAAGTGCGTAAGTTAGCACGGCAAACACAAGGCTCATTGAGTGATATAAATAATCAGTTGAACCTATTAAGTGAAAATTCCACCATGGTCTCAACTCAAATTTCGGCGCTGGCAGATGATGCCCAATTGCAAACAAGTAATGCTCAAGATCTTAAACGCAACTCAGAAGGAGTGGCAAGCAGCGCACAAGATGCAAATAAAGTGGCATTTGATGCAATGGAATTAGCAAAGCAGCAAAACTCACTATTAGATAATTTTAGTCAATCAATGCAAAGCATGAAAGGGCAAGTGAGTGAATCAAGCAACTTAGTGAGCGACATTCACCAACGCTTGCAACAACAGATGCAAACAATCCGTGGTAGCTTGGGGTTATGATGGTAGGGTTGATTTTGCTTTTGTGATACTTTTAGTCGCAATGAATCCAGAGTCAATTTAAAAGGAAATACCATGATTTCTCAAAACCAAACATTACCAGCGGTTAGCCTTACACAATTAACCGAAGACGGCATGCAAACGCTGACCAACGAAACGTTGTTTGCGGGTAAAAAAGTAGTGTTATTTGCAGTGCCTGGCGCGTTTACACCCACGTGTTCAAATTCACATTTACCAGAGTTTATTACGCTTGCTGATAAAATCAAAGCCAACGGCGTGGATGCTATTTACTGCGTATCAGTGAACGATGCATTTGTAATGAAAGCATGGGGCGAAGCGCATAACGCACAAGAAATTGAAATGCTAGCTGATGGCGATGCCAGCTTTACAAAAGCACTTGGTTTAGATAAAGATACAGCCGGTTTTGGTGGTGTTAGATCAACGCGTTACGCAATGATTGTTGATGACCAAAAAGTGACAGGTCTATTTGTTGAGCAAGGTAAAGAGTTTGTAGTAAGTAGAGCTGAAGCGGTACTTGCTGAACTTTAAACTTGAAGAATAAAGCTAAACTAAAAAAGCCGAACTCTCGTTCGGCTAAAAATTACCAGGGGAACTGGCTAAGTTAGTAAGCGTGATTTTTACTCACGCTATACTTCATGGCTTGTACTGAGCGTCGATAGTAACACCTGAAAATGTACTATACGCATTAGCACTTAAATGCCATGTTCCAGCTTGTGGATTAGTAAAGGTACATGTTTCAGCGTTACCATTTTTGTACGGACGACAATCATAGCTAGACGTTGTTGGTCGGCTACCAGCTTTAACAAATAAATCCGCATCACCAGAACCACCAGACATAGTCACTGTAAAGCTTGCCATACCTGCTGGTACATCTAGCGTATAATGTTTCCATTGACCTGCACTTGCTGAAATGTCAGCAACAGTGCCGCCGCCAGCTTGTGGTGCACCCGTGCCACCGCCTGAAGTGGTTAGATTACCCACTAAACTAACAGCAGAGTAAGCAGAGTAACCGCGTAGCATTACATGATAAGTCCCAGCGGTAGGGTTATCGATAGAGCACTCTTCACTGTTGCCCCCTTTGTATGGGCGACAATCGTAAGTTGATGACGTTGGTTTGCTGCCTGCACGCACATACATATCAGCATCACCTGAACCACCGCTCATTGTAAAGGTCACGTTTGTAGCACCACTTGGTACAGTCATTGTGTAAAAAGTTTCGCTATTTGCAGCGCCGCTTAACCCCGTTTTTGCTTGGCCATCAGCAAGTTCATTACCACCTGGTGGTGGTGTAGTACCACCTGACGCAGCAGCAACGGCCGCAGCGGCATCAACAATACCTGTACCACAGTTATTACATGTTGCAGCAAATGAACGTGTTGTTGATTTTAAGATGCTTTCAATTTCATCAGGCGTTGCATTTGGTTTAGCTTGTTTGATAAGTGCAGCAACACCGGCAACGTGAGGTGCCGCCATTGATGTACCTTGTGAGTAATGATAGCTGTCACCCGTTGGGCTAGATGCACCTGAGTTATGCGTTGAAAGCACACCTTCAGAATCATTAGCAAAGCTTTGCGCGCCACCCGGTGCTGCAACATCAATGTTAGCACCATAGTTTGAATAGTAAGCACGGCCACCATTACGGCCAACCGATGCCACATTAACAACACCACTACAGTTACCAGGGTTATAGTTTGCAGAGTTATCGTTATCATTACCTGCTGCAATAACAATTACAGTACCATTGCCACGAGCTTGATTGATTGCAGACTGAGTTGTTGAACTACAAGAACCCTCGCCGCCTAAACTCATATTAATTACATCAGCTGGGTTTGCGTTACTCGGTACGCCGGATACAGAACCACCTGATGCCCAAATAATACCGTCGGCGATATCAGACGTTAAACCACCACACTTACCAAGTACACGTACAGGCACAACTTTAGAATCATACGCAACACCAGCAACACCTTCGCCATTATTAGTTACAGCGGCAACAGTACCCGCAACATGAGTTCCATGCCAGCTAGAGTTTTGGTTAGATGCTGGAACTGGTTGGCCCAATTGATTTGTGCCACATTCACCAGTATTAGTTGCATCACCCGGATCGCGTGCATCGCTATCACGTGCGCCACCATCGTTAGCTACAAACGTATCTGAGATCATGTCATAGCCAGGTAAAATATTGGCATTTAAATCAACATGTGGACGATAACCAGTATCAAGTACAGCAACGACTACACCGCTACCTGTTGCAGTATCCCATGCTGTTGGTAAGTTAAGACCACCCGCTTGCTCATAATAATGCCATTGATCGTTGTAACGCGGATCGTTAGGCGTAGCAAACGGCTGTAACATTTGGTCAATTTCGATGTATTCAACATTGCCAGATGCAATCATCTCTTGCATGAATTCTTGTGTTTCATCAGCGTTAAGGTTTTTGTCTACACGCATAACGTGATGATTACTTAATGCCATTGGGCGAACATATTGCGCCTTAACTTTAGCTTTCTTGCTTGTAAATGCACTCACAAAACCTTGCGCTTTTTGGTTCATCATTTGTGGGCTTGCGTCAGCAACCGAGAAAGTAGCCATATCATTACTGTTATTTTTATATTTAATGATAAAGCGAGTACCAAGTGCACTTTGCCCTTGAAGCTTAGCTGCTGTGTCAGCCATTGATGGCATGATTACCTGACTTGGATTAGCCATGCTTGATGATGCAGCGAAAAGTGTACCCAAAGTGAGGGCTACAGCGCATTTTTTAAATGTTGTACTTGTTGTCATAATTATCCCTAGATTGTTATTGGTTTCTTCGCAATGAGATGTCGCGAAGTGGTACAAAGGTAAATTATATGTTAAAAAGGTTAAAATAACGTTTTGTTATGTATGTCTCTACTTTGGTTATATGGAGATGTTTAAATGGCCAAGTTTACTTATCTAATTGATTTTTGGCCTAGTATTTAATTATAAAGTGCTGGTTTTTTATTTTTATAATATTGTATCAGTTACATTTGTTGCTGTTATAAAAACAATCAAAGTTCTCCGCTGAGGTGTGAAACTTGTTATAATTAGCCAAATTTTTTAATGAGATTAACAAATGACCCAAGTAGATGTAATTGTAATAGGCGCCGGTGCCGCAGGATTGATGTGTGCAGCACAAGCAGGTTACCGTGGCCGCAGTGTTACAGTACTTGATATGGGTAAAAAGCCCGGTCGTAAAATTCTCATTAGTGGTGGCGGGCGTTGTAACTTTACTAACGAAAACGCCAGCCCAGAAAACTACCTATGTGGTAACCCGCATTTTGTAAAATCGTGTTTAAGTCGTTATACCCAGAATGACTTTATTGAGCTGGTAGACCGTCACGGTTTAGCGTATCACCATAAAACCCTAGGCCAGTTATTTTGTGATAACAGCGCCCAAGACATTGTTAATATTTTATTGACCGAGTGCGAGTGGGCGGGTGTTAATGTTGCGTTGCGTAACGAAGTGCTGAACGTAGAAAAAACGGATAGCGGCTATCTCGTGATCACCGAGCAACAATCATATACGTGTGAATCGCTAGTGGTCGCCGCTGGTGGCTTAACCATGCCAAAGCTAGGTGCAACGCCAGTAGGGTATAAAATTGCTGAGCAATTTGGCTTAAATATTTTACCAACCATGGCAGCGTTAGTGCCATTTACGTTGCATCAACATGACAAAGATCGCTTTGAAGGGCTCTCAGGTATCAGTATTCCTTGTGTTGTGAGTAGTGAAGACGGCACTCGCTTTAAAGAAAATATCCTGTTTACTCACCGTGGTTTATCAGGCCCTGCTATTTTACAAATTAGCTCGTTTTGGCGTGCAGGGCAGGCGGTCACAATTAACTTATTACCAGAGCTTGATTTAAAAGAGCAATTAGCAACATGGCGAGAAACCCAAGCACAAAAATCATTAAAAAACAGCCTCGCGACTATTTTACCAAAGCGCTTTATTGAAATATTACATGAGAGTAAAGCGATCCCAGATTGTAACGTAAACCAGCTCACCCACAGCCAAATTGACGAGCTAGCTAATTACATTCATAACTGGCAAATTAAACCCAACGGCACCGAAGGCTACCGCACCGCCGAAGTGACCCTAGGCGGCGTAGACACCGACGAACTCAGCTCAAAAACCTTCGAAGCTAAAAAAGCCCAAGGCCTGTATTTTATAGGCGAAGTCACCGACGTAACAGGTTGGCTAGGCGGTTATAACTTCCAATACGCATGGAGCTGCGGCTTCGCAGCAGGGCAGTATTGTTAGGTGAATTAATTCAATTTAAATAGAGGGTTACATAGGTGGTGCTCTTTTTTAATTAAAAAAGAGCACCTTCGTTTATGGGGCTTTGTTACTTAGGTTGCTCCTCACCCGGTAATGCAGGTAACTTTAGCTCTTGTAAAAAAAGGTTATGTTTTTTGAGTGCAGCTTGAATATCTGATTCAAAGCCAATTAAATCCTTGTGTATTTTTTGCAAATCGATTTTAGCTTCTGCTTTGGCGGTGCTCACGTAACGAGAAATATTTAGGTTAAAGTCGTTTTTCTCAATCTCAGCCATCGACACGCGTCGTGAATAACGCTCTTCTTCACTGCGGTATTGATAGGTTTCAACGATTTTTTTAATGTCGTTAGGCTCATCGCCTTTGCCTTCACGTAAAGTGTTCTGGCGCTTGCCCTTTTCATAATGCTCACTGGCATTAATAAACAATACATCATCGTACTTTTTGCATTTTTTCAGCACAATAATACACACCGGAATACCCGTTGAAAAAAACAAGTTCGCAGGTAAGCCAATTACCGTATCTATGTGGCCATCGTTGAGCAGTTTAGTGCGAATACGCTGCTCTGCGCCGCCTCTAAACAGCACACCGTGGGGCAGAATAATTGCCATGGTGCCTTCATCGCTTAAAAAGTGAAAGCCGTGCAGTAAAAAGGCAAAGTCAGCAGCGGATTTTGGCGCAAGGCCGTGGCTTTTAAAGCGAAAATCTTCGCCCTGCGCTTCACTCGGATCCCAGCGGTAACTAAAGGGCGGGTTGGCTACTACGGCATCGCATTTGAGTTTTTTCGCCGGGTTCATCTCACTGAGCATGTCCCAGTCGTTTAATAAGGTATCGCCGTGGTGAATGTCAAACTCGGTGTCTTTTACCCCGTGCAGTAACATGTTCATTCGGGCAAGGTTAAAGGTAGTGATGTTTTTTTCTTGGCCGTAAATTTTACCGACGCTGCCGCCTGCATCAACAATATGCTTACGTACATTGAGCAATAACGAGCCAGAGCCACAGGCAAAGTCTAATACCTTGTTGAGCTTTTTCTTTTTGCCAGTTTTTGGTTCTTGGCTGTCGAGGGTGACAATTTCTGACAAAATCGTTGAAATAGGCTGTGGGGTATAAAACTCACCGGCTTTTTTCCCTGAGCCTGCGGCAAATTCACCAATTAAATATTCGTACGCATCGCCCAAAATATCGCTGTCGGTAGAAAACCCAGCAATGCCTTCAGATATTTTTTGAATAATACTACAGAGCTTTTTATTACGCTCGGCAGGGGTTTTGCCTAATTTTTCAGAGTTTAAGTTAATCTCAGAGAACAAGCCTTTAAAGTTACTGTCAAAGCTTTGCTCTTCAATATATTTAAAGCCCGCCTCTAAGGTTTGCAATAATTCGCTGTTTTGAGTACGTGCCAGTTCGGCAATGCTGGTCCACAAATGGCGCGGTTCAATCACATAATGCAGTTTACGGCGCATTTGTTTTTCAAATTCGCAGATATCTTCACTATTGTCTGTATACCACAGGCTCAGTGGGGCGGTTTTATCGTCCGCTGTCAGGCTCGGGTAATCACGGCCAAGCTCTTTTTGTGCCGCTGTTTCGTAGTTATCTGATAAATAGCGTAAAAATAAAAACGACAACATATAGTCACGAAAGTCATCGGCGTTCATCGCACCGCGTAAGCTGTCGGCTATATCCCACAGGGTTTTGCCTAAATCTTTAAGTTGTTCTTGGGTCATAATATCTAAATTCTTATAAGTTATGGAAGTTCGATTTCAAATCGTTCTAAATAATTCTTTAATATTGTTTCAAAGAGCCGCTTATTATCATCGAGCATGGGGCTTGGTTGCCAAATAGAATAGGCGTCTCTATGACTGAAAATATTGAGGGCGCGCGCATGCAGCGCTTCGTCCTCAGTATCTAAACAATATGAGATGTCGCCATTTCCAAAAAAATTCGATGTTTTTTCAAATATGGTTCTTAAAGCATTAAAGTGATAGGTAAATAAATCGCCTGTTTCAGCAGCTTTATTTAACTCGCTTAAAGTCGCAATGTGATGATAAAAAGGAGTATCATCAGTAGCTTGCAGGGTATAGCTATTGTCAGCCTTGTTAAGAAGATAGGTTTTGTGTTTGGTCTTTTTTAATTCATTGCACATAATATTAAAAAAGAGACCGTGATGTGAAGAAATAACCGTTTTGATTGTATATTTCTCATCTTCACCTTTTGCTCTTCTTAACAATTTAGCCAAATCGGTTGCGACTTTTATGGTGTTATTGTCATCTAATGATGAAACAGGGTCATCAATGTAGAAAAATTTAACCCAATTATAAGTTTCTGCCCCATCCAGTGTTACTTCGCAAATAGAAAGAAAAAAGCACCAAATAAATATATTTTCTTCGCCACGAGAAATTTTAATATTATCTTGAACTATCTTTTCAGGTTCATCCGAACCGACTCTAAATTTAGGGTTTGCAACTTCTTTTTTGAATGTGATTTTCCATTTTTGATAGTTAATATCAAAAGAGAATGTCGTATAACGTGAAAGGTATTTCTCAATTCTTACCTCTAATGCTAGGTTGTCTAATCCTTTAAAAAATTCTGAATTTTCATTAAACATTAATGCTCTATCTGAGTCACCTATTAAGTCATTATCCCAAATGAACAAATCTTCAGTAAAAGCATTAAAGTAAAGAGTGTCTCTAGCTATGCCTTTTTTACGTTTGCCAACGTCTTTAAATTCCATAGAAAGGCGGGTTTTACCTGTGCCGTTGTAGGCATAAAGTAAAACAAAATCACTCCCGCCATTATCAGAATCACGAAGATCATCGCGAAGACGAGTAACAGCATTACGCAGTGATTTATATTTATTGATTTTGGGTTTATTGCTCATACACTGACCTCATTAACCACAGGAAACAGTTGCTGCATTAAGCCTTGTTTGTGTGTTTTAAGTGCGTCGATTTTTTGGCTTTGCGCAGTGATTAATTCATCAATAGATGATAAGCCGTCGGCAATTTTTTTCTGCTCTTCAACGTTTGGCGGGATCGGGATTGAAAACGAGCGAATCTGAGCAAAATTAAGCCCTTCCCTATTCCCTCCTGCCTGAAAGCTATCAATTTGTAACTGTCCATTTGGAGATAGAATAAATTGGCTGAGATAAACTGGGTGAAGTTCTTTGAGTTTTGTTCTGATAATACAGACATGCTGATTTACGTTACCACCGGTGACGCGCTGATCCGCAATAGCAGTTCGGCCTATTGATGCACCTGTAATATTCAGAAGTACGTCACTTTCTTTAATTTCTGTACCTGAAAAAGATTGATGCACCTCTTCCTCAATGTAAGCAATATTGTCAAGGAGCAAACTGCCCCATCCAATATTTTGACTCCGGACAAATGGCACTCCGGCTGATTTATAGTTCTTATCCCCACCTCTGGGTGTGATACCACTTCCCACTTTTTTAGCTTTACTACCTAGGTCATCAAAACACCAATCACCATCACCTCTAAACTCAGGAAATCTGAGTTTCGGAACTGTTTCACCTTCGGCGGGGAAGAGTTGTTGCATTAGGCCTTTTTTATGGGCTTTTAAAGCGTCCAGTTTTTGGTTGTGCGCGATCAGCAGCTCATCGAGGGATGAAAGGCAATCGGCAATTTTTTGTTGTTCAGGCTGTTTTGGTACGTAAAATTCATACTTAATAAAGTGGCGACCATTAATTGAATTAATTGTTGCTCCTAAGTCAGCATCCACTTGTTTTTGATAGGCATTAGTTTGAAACAGTTGAAATACAAATTTAGCGAAAGGAGATCTAAATACTGTCATGAATGCACCATGGGTACATACAGGCATTCCTTCTGGAATTAATGCGTTTTTACCTATTAGTGCCTTTGAGCCATTCCTCACACATATTAAAATATCATTAGCTTTGGATAAGTTAGATCCCTTTACATTCGGAGTAACGTACACGTTATCTTCAAGGGTAATTACTCCATTTTGAACATTTGAAGACCTTAAAACTAAAAGACCTGAGTCTCTAACATCACTAGGACTATAAGTTAAACCAGATACAAGCTCTCCAAGTTTATTCAGTTGAGTTTTTCTCCACCTCCCCTTAAAGTCAGGAAATCTCAACTCAGGCACTAGGTCTTTTTCAGCTGATTTATTCATTGTCTTCTCCTTGCCTTGGCACGGGTTCAGCCATGTGCTGACTCGCTAATTCGTCTTGCGCTGGCAGGTCTTGTAATAGCTGATGCAGCTTGGCTTGCAGCAGCTGTTTGTCGGGCAGTTGACATTGGTATTGCGCAACTAAGGTGGGGGATAAGTTACGCGATAGCGCGTATTCGACCACTTCATCGTCTTTATCGCGGCACAGTAATACGCCAATGCTGGGGTTTTCGTGGGGCTTTTTCACGTCGCGATCGAGTGCTTCGAGGTAAAAGTCGAGCTGGCCTAAATGCTGCGGGCTAAATTTACCAATTTTTAGCTCAAAGGCGACCAGTGCGGCAAGGCCACGGTGAAAAAACAGTAAGTCTATATAAAAATCTTGGTTGCCTACTTGCAAGCGGTATTCTTCGCCAATAAAAATAAAGTCTTTACCGAGTTCTAAAATAAAGGTTTTTAGGTTTTTTATAATGGCCTGTTGCAGGTCGCTTTCGCTGTGGCTGCTGGGCAGGCCTAAAAACTCTAAGGTGTAGTTGTCTTTAAATATAGTATTGGCGCTGGGGTGTGATTGTCTCAGCACTGCTGAGAGTTTTGGTTGCTCGCTTAGGCTGCGCTCAAAATGGGCGGCGTTTATTTGGCGCTCTAGCTCGCGGCTGCTGAGCTTTTCATTTTGCACTAGGATTAAATAATATTCGCGCTCAGCTCTGCTTTTACAGCGCGAAAATATAATGGTGTTGTGTGTCCACGGTAATGCTCTCACCAGTGGTGCGAGTGTTGTATCGTGTTGATAGGTTTCGTAAAACTGCTTCATGCGCCAGAGGTTTTTATCGCTAAAGCCTTTTATGTCAGGGTCTTGTTGGGCAATGTAGGCGGCGAGTTGCTTTACCACGCCTTTGCCCCAACTTTGCGATGCGACTTTTTCGCTAATGGTTTGCCCTACAGACCAATACAGCTCAATTAATGCGGTATTTACTTGGGCAAATACCTGCTGGCGGGTTTGTTGAATATGCGCCAGCACATGAGCGAAAATTTGTGTATCAACTAGCTCTTGCGGCTGTTTATTTTGCTTATTTGTAGGCTGGTTAGTTGGCTTATTCATACGCTGCAAGCCCTGATATTTCACGCCCTTGGGCAAGTTTATGTAAATAAGGAATTAAGTCTTCCATTAGCGCGAGCTCTTTTTGGGTGCGGGCTTTCCAGCCTAAATCAAGCGGGGCAAGTAAATCGCTGAGTTGTTCGCCATCAAAAATCATGTGCTGCATTATGCTATCAACAAAGTCTTGTAAACTTTGCGGCGTGAGGTCGTGGTTTATGGCCAGTTGATTTAATTCGTTAGCGGCTTTAGCGGCCTTAAACTTTTGGAAGCCAATTTTAATTTGCTCTACATTCAATGCTACACCCGTTGGCAGGTTTTCGATGTAGGCAATAATGTCGTCGCGGTCGTCCATTAAATTAGCTTGTGCGCTGATCAAATCAATCAACTCTTGGCGAGTCATTTTGTGTTTGCTAGTACCTTGCCCTGTTGCTTGGGTCGATTGCGCAATTAAGCCCATGATGTAGTCGTAATCAATTAAGGCTGAGGCAAACAAAACAAATTCAAATTCGAGCTGCTCTATGGCTTCGTCGAGTTCGCCGTTGTTTTTGTCTTGCTTAAGCTTTAAGCCTTTGGCCGTTTCAAGGTAAACCCCTTTAAAGCTTCTGAGGTTGTCGACGGGCATGGCGGCTTCAATGCTTTGCTGTTGTGCTTGGTCGAGTTCGGTGTATTGATCTATTTGGGTTTTGAGCTTTTGCACTTCTTTAAAGTGGTTAATAAATTCGGCTTTGGCGGTGTCGCCATTGAGGTTCGCCACTTCTGATGGTGTGCAATCAAGCCCTTTGCTTTGCATAAAGGTTTGCAGTTTAGTGATGGCTTGTTGGTATTTTTCAACCACGACTGGCGCGGGCTCGACTAGCCAAATTTCTTTAGCGCGATCTTTTGCAGCACCAGAGAACAGCTCTATGGCTTGGTTTACTTGTTTTTCTTGGCCGCGAAAATCAAGAATATTGCCCCAAGGTTTACTGTCGTTTAATACGCGGTTGGTACGTGAAAATGCTTGAATTAAACCATGATATTTAAGGTTTTTGTCAACATACAGGGTGTTGAGGTATTTGGAGTCAAACCCTGTGAGCAGCATATCGACCACAATGACGATGTCGATTTTATTTTTATGGGGGTAGTCGGCATTGTTGTATTTTTGGTCTTTAATACGCTGCTGTACATCTTGGTAGTAAAGATCAAATTCATTAATGCTGTGGTTGGTGCCAAATTGCTGGTTGTAGCTGTTGATAATGGCAATCAGCGCGGCTTTTTTTTGTTCAGGCTCTTGTTGATTATCGAGCTTTTCTTGCGGCAGGTCTTCTTGCAGCTGTTTTATGTCTTTAACATTTTTGTCGGCATTGTGCGCTTGGCTGTCATCGGTATTTTTGGGTGGCTGTGCAGGTGGCGAAAATACACAGGCAATATTAAGTGGAATAAAATTTTCGTCTTCGGCTTGTTTTTGCGCTTGTTGAATTTTGAATTGCTCAACGTATTCAATGGCATCGTTAATTTTGGCTGTGGCGAGCACGGCATTAAATAACCGGTTGTTAGTTGCTGCGTTATGCTTGACTAAAATTTCTTTTACGACGGCTTCTGGCGGTGGTGTTACCGTGTCTACTTTACCGGTATTGTCTGGACTTATACTGTTTTTGCCAAAAAAATCAATGTGAAAACTCAGTACGTTTTTATCATCAATGGCGTTGGTGATGGTGTACGCGTGTAGTTCGTTTTCGAAAATATCTTTGGTGGTTTTAAATGAGCCTACCGTGCCGTCGATTTGAGTGTAATTTGAGTTGTCGTCAAAAATGGGCGTGCCTGTAAAACCAAATAACTGTGAATTTGGAAAAAAGTTTTTAATGGCTTTGTGATTTTCGCCAAATTGTGAGCGATGACATTCGTCAAAAATAAACACCACACGCTTATCGCGCAGTGGTTCTAGGCGTTCTTTAAAAGTTTGTTGGCCATCTTTGATTTTGCTTTGATTGCGTTTGCTGTTTTCATCCAGCGCTAAGCCGAGCTTTTGAATAGTAGTGACGATGACTTTGTCGGCATAATCTTCTGACAACATGCGTCGTACTAGGGTTTCAGTATTGGTGTTTTCTTCTACGCAGCCGTCTTGAAATTTGTTAAATTCTTCACGAGTTTGGCGGTCTAAGTCTTTACGGTCAACCACAAACAGGCATTTATCTACATCTGGGTTGTCTTTAAGCAGCGTAGAAGCTTTAAAAGAAGTTAAAGTTTTACCTGAGCCTGTGGTGTGCCAAATATAACCATTGCCACGGTTTTCGTGAATGCAGTCGATAATGGCTTGCACGGCATAAATTTGATATGGGCGCATCATCAGCAGTTTTTGCTCTGATTGCACTAATACCATGTAGCGGCTGATCATTTGTCCTAACGTGCATTTAGCTAAAAAATAGTCAGAAAAGTCGTGTAGATGGGCAATTTTTCTGTTGTTATCATTGGCTAATTGATAAATCGGCAAAAAGCGCTCATCGGCATTAAAGCTAAAGTGTTCGTTACGGTTGTTAGCAAAATAATAGGTTTGATTTTCATTGCTGACAATAAATAGCTGCATAAAGCACATTAGGGTATTGCCATAGCCGTTACCTGCATCGTTTTTATAGTTAACGATTTGCTCCATAGCACGGCGGGTTACAATTTGATGATTTTTTAGCTCTATTTGCACCACAGGCACGCCGTTGATCAGCAAGATCACGTCGTAGCGATGATGGCTGTCATCGTGGTTAATGCGTAGCTGATTGATTACTTCAAATTCGTTTTTACACCAGTCTTTTATGTTCACTAAGGTGTAGTGCAGAGGCGTGCCATCTTCACGTTGGAAATAACCGCGCTCTCGCAAGGTTTTAGCGGCACTAAACACATCATTGGTGATTATTTCTTGTAGTAAACGCTTGAATTCTTTATCGGTTAAATTAACACGATTTAGGGCTTCGAATTTTTCACGAAAATTTTGCTCAATGGCACCCTGACTGCGAATGTCGGCTCGGTAAGTGTATTTCAGATCTTGAAGCTTTAAAATGAGTGCGTCTTCAATTTGTTGTTCTTTAATCATTATGTGATCCGATTTTTCGCTGAAGTGATTTTTGGTTTTCTATCCATGTATTTAAATCAGATTCTTTAAAACGCCAGCTGCCGCCAACTTTAAAGCCTGGAAGCTTACCTTCATTTACCAAGCGATAAGCAGTTTTTTCGTTTAATTTTAGGTAAATAGCAACATCTTGAATGGTTAATATTTCATCGGCCATGGCGAAATCTCTGAAGGTGAATATGTGTAGGGTATGAGAAAATTACGGAAATAACAAGAAAGTATTTAACAACTCTGTTTATGTGTATTTATTATCAAAAATAGCTAAACACTGATTTTTATTGGGCTTTAAATGTTAGTTTTCGAGTTCTATAAGATTGTTTAGCCAAACGCAAACATAAAATAAATTTATGTTTGCTTTACACTTAAAAACTGATTACTATGCGCTCGTTCAATTATTCAGCACTTATCCTAAGTGTTGGGTTCATCAACTAACTGTAAGGGAGAAAATACTATGACATTTACATCAACATCCTTTGCAGGTCTTATCCGATAAGAAACCGGTTACTTAGCTACGTATTTATATATTAAGTACATTTAGGTAAACATTGCGTTTAAACGCGTTCCTTTCGTTTGATTTCAAAATAGATCCAGACCTGCCAATTCGAATTTCGTTTTAATCCTATTTTTCTAATAAAGAAAAAGGAATTGGTATTATGGGCAAATCCGTCCAAAAAATTTCTGAACATGTGAGCCTTATTGCGTCTAAAAATACGTGGATTGAAGGGCTGGCAATACAGCAACTGATCAAAACATCAGAGCTAAATGGTATGCAACGCGTTGCGGGCATGCCTGATTTACACCCCGGGAGAGGTTATCCTATCGGGGCTGCATTTTTTACAACAAACAAAATTTACCCTGCGCTGGTTGGTAACGATATAGGCTGTGGCATGTCACTGTGGCAAACGTCAGCAAAAGTAGCAAAAGTAAATTTAGATAAACTCGCCAAAAAATTTGAACATGTTGAGTTGCCACTTGATGACAGTTGGCTTGCGATTATTCAAAGCCGAAAAGCGGCAAAAAACATAACTGTTAATGGTCATGATCGTACTTTAGGCACCATTGGTGGCGGTAATCACTTTGCTGAATTTCAGGCGATTGATGAAATTTATAATCAAGCCGCTTTAGATGAGTTGGGGTTGAATAAAAAACATCTTCAGCTTCTTGTTCATTCGGGCTCTAGAGGGCTGGGGCAATCAATATTGGTGGATCATATTGCAAAATATAATCACGATGGGCTATGTGAAAGCGATCTAGGTTTCAACGATTACATGAATAAACATGATGAAGCCGTGCGCTTTGCAGAGCTGAATCGTGAGTTGATAGCAATGCGGTTTTTAGAAGCAATACGCGCCAATGGTGAGTGTAGCTTGGACATTAACCACAATTTAGTCTCGCCTAAAAACATTGATGGCCGTGATGGTTGGTTACATAGAAAAGGCGCAACACCAAGTGATAAAGGCTATGTGGTTATTCCGGGCTCTCGGGGGGATTATAGTTACCTTGTAAAACCCATATTAGCAGAGCTAAACGATGATAACTCAGCCATGCTTGAAAACATCAACATCAGTTTATTTTCATTAGCGCATGGCGCCGGGCGAAAGTGGCAGCGTGGTGAATGTCATGGCAGATTAGGTCATAAATATAAGCGTGAAGACTTATACCGAACAGCGTTAGGTAGCCGCGTAGTGTGTGGTAATAAAGAGCTGCTATACGACGAAGCACCCCAAGCATATAAAAAGTGCGAAACGGTTATAAGTGACATGGTTGATGCAGGGTTAATTGAAATTGTGGCTAAGTTACGCCCGATACTAACCTTTAAAACAAATGGAGATTGTTCATCATGATATTACTACAACTATCTGCTGGGCAAGGCCCTGTCGAGTGTTGCAAAGCTGTTGGTTTGGCGCTGAAAACGATTGAAAAACAATGTCGAGAAAAGGGCATCAAGCTCGATATTGTTGAAACCGTTGCGACTAAAGAACAGGACTGTTTTAAATCGGTACTATTACAAGTTGGTTCAGGGCAACTCGATTCAACAACAGCTTATTCAGAAAAGGAAAGCCAAGTTAAGCAATTGGCTCAGTTATGGCAAGGCGCTATGTTGTGGGTATGCCAAAGTGAGTATCGGCCTAAGCATAAACGTAAAAACTGGTTTTTTAGCGGCCAAGTGTACGTTATTGATGAAAGTAAGCTTGATAACAGTGTGACTTTTCAAACCTGCCGCGCGTCGGGTGCTGGTGGTCAGCATGTTAATACCACCGACTCAGCAGTTCGAGCCACGCATACAGAAACAGGTATTTCAGTGCGCGTTGAGAGTGAACGAAGTCAACATGCCAATAAGCGCTTGGCAAGAGCCTTATTGTTTCAAAAGCTCGAAGCAACAAAATTGGACACAATGACGCAACAAGAAAAAGCACGTTGGCAACAACACTGGGAGGTAGAGCGCGGTAACCCAGTAAAAATATTTAACGGTAAAAAGTTTATTTTAAGCCAAGAGCGCTCAGTTAATAAGGGGGACTTATTTAATGAAGGAACATAAAGTCATAAAAGTGCTATTTATTTGTAGCCGTAACCAATGGCGAAGCCCAACGGGCGAGCAAGTATGGAAAAATCATCCCGCGTTAGCTGTTAAGTCTGCGGGTACAAGCCCTAATGCTAATAGAACGGTAAATGCTAAAACTATTCAATGGGCTGATGTGATTTTCGTCATGCAAGAAAAACATAAAAGCCGCTTAAAGGCACAGTTTACTCGACTGTTAGATTACAAAGATATTCATGTATTAGATATTCCTGACGAATACCAATACATGGATAACGCATTAGTCGAAATTATGAAGCAATCAGTGGGCAGCTATTTAGGTCTCACTTAAAGAATATTGATAGATATACGAAAGCGACCCTAAATTACAAGGGCGCTTTTTATTTTAGAATAATGTGGAGCCTGCAATTTTCCGGAGTGCAAATTTACCGCGTTCAGCAACGGGAGAAGCGTGATCCAATGATAGTTGTTCAGCAAGTTGTATTGATTCATCGCCTAAACTATCTAATTCTCTAATTAACACTTCAGCAGCTACGCGCCTCACGATTGAAGATCGATCGCTGGCTGCGGATTTAAGCAGCGGAACAAGTGGTACTTGAATTGTCAAATACCGCTGTGCAATAACTGGCACTTCACGACCCTTTGACTCATACCGAAAGTAATATTGCCAATACTGAATAAAGGATAAATTCATTTTAATTTAGCTAGGTGCTAAAGAGAGCTTTTTAAGATAAAACAATTTACCATTTAACTTTTTATTATCAATAGAAATTACGATTTAGATATTGCTAGGGCGTGTCGACCTTTCATTATTGATTTTGCAGTAGTATGTTTGGTATCTAGGCAAGGCAGAGCCTATGTAGTGTGGTTGTTCCCCATAAATAGGCGATAACGCAGTATAAATGCCAAACATGCGCTGCCCAAAAGGTTCTTCCTAGATTGAACAAATTTCAATCCATAAAGGTCAACACGTCCTAGGTTTTTCTATGGGCCCGTTTATATTTAGCTTGATATTCGCGGCGCTGCTTTGTGATTTCATAAAGGACTATGCCGGTAGTCGTTGCTAAATTTAGGCTCTCAATCATACCGAACATGGGAATTGAAATGCAAAACTCACTGTTATCTACAACTGTATCACTTACACCTCGTGATTCGTTACCAAACCATACAGCTAATTTCGGTTGAGTATAATCCGCCTCATGGAGGACATGGTTTTTCATTCCCTTGATATGAGGTGAAGTTATTACAGATACAAACCGATTGTTTTGCAGATGCGCTAAGCATTCTTCAGTACTATTAAAGCGCTTAACAAAAGTCCATTTTGAAGCTGAGACAGATATTCTGGATAGTGACTTTCGCCCTCTTAATTCTTCCCAATCATCAGGCAAAGAATGCCGAGAATCAACGACATAAATCTTTTCAACACCAAGCGCATTTGCATTACGAATGACTGCGCCTATATTTTTAATATCCATAGGGTTTTCTAGAACAGCGATTAAGTTTTTACATTGATATGCTTTAATTTCATCTGCTCTTTGGCGAATAGTACTCTTTGAATCATTCATATCTCAGCTTTCCCAAACGAGTTTAATGTTTATTTAATTTAAGTAATATTTAGTTGGACTCAAGCACTTCAACAAAAAGTTGGTTTAATTCTTCAAAATCAACAGATCTTTTTTCAAATTTTGATGTGTAGTTTTCGTGTCTGGCTAGTTCTGATTCAATGAACTCATTAATTACAGGCACGCTTTTAATATACTCCTTTTCTAAACTGACGCGTTTTGATGCTAAAAGCGCTGATATTGCATTATTAAGCGGGGTATCGTCGGCTACTAATTTACGTAAAGTATCGAATTCGATGGGTGCTGGCTCGTTATATTTTTCAAGCCACATAATTGCAAGCAAAGGCCTTAAAACATAAAAGTACTTTTTCAGAGGTATTTGCTCTTTTTTAAGGTATTCGCGGAAATTGCCTTTAGCCATGTGTAAATAGTGATAAATCCCTCGTGTTGATGATGCGATAAGTGGCATCAATTCGCGCGCTTTTGTTGCAAAATGGTCGTCATCTACATAAACAATGGGTGATTGTAGCCACTCAATAAACGCGGGGTTAGATTTATAAAATAACTTTAAGGCTTTACGAATATCCCAGCCGTTTATATCGATTTCATCGACGATTGGGTATTCAATCACATCGCGTTTATCTTCGAGGTTTACTGCTAAATACCAGTCTGTTGGGTGGGCGTAAATAAATCGCACGTCGTAATCGCTGTTAGGGGATGCGAATCCCCACGCTCGGCTGCCTGATTCTATCGCGTAAAGTACCTTAACATCATGCTCTAGTTCTGCGGCTTTTATTCTGCGCATTATTTCGGCGTGAATATCTTTGTCGATGTGTTTATGTACCGTATTCTCTTTTTTAGTTATTTTCATGGTTTGGTTCTTTATTTTCATTATTCTTAAATTCAGTTAGGTAGTCACGTAAACAGTTTATTTCCGCTTCGCGCATCGCGGTGCCAATATGTGGGCCGCTTTTACCTTGTGAAATAGCACGTTGTACTATGGCTTTTTTATCGAGTTGATTTAGTGCGTTTAATAGCGACTGTGCAAATTGTAATTGCGGATAGTCTTTATTTACAAAAGTCTCACCTCTGCCTTGTGCATCACACAAACAAGCTTGAAGAAACTGTAAAAAACGGTGTGGATGGACTATTGCATTCATTTTTTCAACAATGAGTTTGTGTACTTTTTTAGGTGTTAGCTCAAATAACGTGTGACAGCGGGTGTGGTTATCACTTGTTAAAACTGCCAGTGCTTTGAATTTATTAGGTACTTTTAAGCGTTCGCAAAATTCATTAATTATTTTAATGCCTATTTGCTCATGGCCGCGTAAATTCCCATATTGCTGATGGCAATAGGCTTTGCCAAAGTCGTGGGTGAGGGCAGCAAAGCGTGTTTCAACATCAAACCCTAAGTCAGCAGCTCGCTTTAGTACCAGCATAGTATGAATGTAAACATCACCTTCAGGGTGGTGCTTTTCAGGTTGAGGGATGCCTTGCATAGATTCGATTTCAGGAAATAGCGCTAAGCCATTAAGCGCTTGAAAAAATAACTGGGGGTGTTTCTCGCTCAATGCCTTTTCGGTTTCATTCCATACACGTTCGGGCACTAAATGCGCAAGTTCGCCGCTTTCTTTTAGTTGCTTCATAAGTGCTTGAGTGTCTGGGTGGATTGACCATTGCTCACCAAAACGGGCAAGAAAACGCGCAATGCGCAATACGCGCACGGGGTCCTCTGCAAAGGCGTCGGTGGTGTGCCTGAGTATTTTATTTTTTAAATCAGTTTGGCCATTAAAAGGGTCGATAATGCTGCCTTTAGCATCCATTGCCATTGAATTGATGGTTAAATCGCGGCGGGCTAAATCTTCTTCTAACGTTACGGATGTGCTGGCATCCACTGTAAAGCCGCAATAACCTTTGCCGCTTTTTCGCTCGGTGCGGGCTAGGGCGTATTCGTCTTTAGTTTTTGGGTGCAAAAAAACGGGAAAATCACTGCCAACAGGCTGATAACCTAATGCGATTAAAGTGGCAGGTGTTTCGCCTACTACAACATAGTCTTTGTCTTTTGATTGCCGGCCAAGTAATGAGTCTCTCACTGCGCCGCCCACTAAGTAAACTTTGTTTAATTTATTATTCATTACCTTACCGTTGTATTTATTATCCGAATTTAGGTCGTTTAAGTCTTTTGTAATAGCGAAACATGCCACAGGGACTCTGTTAGTTGCTTTAACTTTATCTCCTTTCCTAATATATGTTTAATAACATTTATATTGGTTAGTGTATGTAGGCTTGGTTTCGTTGTTGTAAAACTGCCGCTGCCCGCCAATGCAATAGGAAGTAACAGTTGATCGGCTAAATGTTCTTCAACGGCGGCCTGGGATTGAATAAATGCATTTACTCTTCCTGCTGCGCGTTTTGCTACATTTTGGGCTGATAATCCTTTTTCACCCGTCACTTCAAACACAGTACGATGCGTTTCACTATCAATACCTAATTGAAAGCTGTTACCCGGTCCTGGGGTGATCACGTTTTGCACATGGCTTGGTGCATCTTGCCAATTGAGTACTTTTTTAGCCGTGTTTATTTCGCGCTGCCCTATGCTCGAGGGGAGTGAACTTACTAGTGCCGTTAGTGAGCAGTTACTGATGTTTTTAGCAAGGTCAGAACCGGCATCAGTTAATTGAATGGGCGTAAAATTAGTTGCTGGTTGAATGCTAATTTGCCATTTTCCGCCGCCCGCAGGGTAAAATCCAAGTGCTGTTGTTTTAACGTGGCAGTTAATGCCCATACGTTTGAGTATGGGTAAAAATGACTGCTCTAAAAAACTCAAAGAAGGTGACATGCCGTTATGTGTGCCCCCTTCAAACGTCACGGTTGAGCTGCTTTGCGCCAGTGCCAACACGGGTAAAATAGTCTGGCATACTAGTACCGTGCTGCCTGCACTCCCAATAGCAAAATGAAAGTTACCTGCTTTTATTTTGCCCGGCGAAAAGCGAATATGCGTTGAACTAAGTTCAACGCCTTCTACGCTGGCATCGCATATTTCTTGTGCGGCCAAAACAGATGTAAGGTGTTGGCGTAATAAGCCTGTTTTGTTTCTGCCGGCTCTAATACTGCAAAGCTCAATATTTTGCCGGGTTAGAATCGAGAGTGTTAGGGCAGTTCTTAATACTTGGCCGCCGCCTTCACCTTGTGAGCCATCTATTTTTATAAATTGTGTGGTCATATTTATCCTTTTACACAGACAATTTGTTTTAAGGTATATACCACCTCAACCAAGTCTTTTTGTGCTTCCATTACTTTTTCAATATCTTTGTAGGCATGAGGAATTTCATCAATGACTGATGCATCTTTTCTGCACTCTACACCTTGTGTGGCGGCTATTTGATCTTCAACGTTGTACACCTTTTTGGCTTTTGTTCTAGACATAACACGCCCAGCACCATGGCTGCAGCTGTTAAAGCTTTCAGGGTTACCTAAACCTCTAACAATAAAAGAGCGTGCGCCCATATTGCCAGGAATAATGCCCATTTCGCCTTTTTCTGCTCTTACGGCGCCTTTGCGTGTTACAAAACAGTCTTTACCAAAGTGATGCTCACGCGAAATATAATTATGGTGGCAATTAACCGCGAGCTCATGGGTTGAGAACACAACAGGTATTTGTTTACGTAATGCGGCTATGGCATTAAACATCATAATTTCACGGTTTTTGGCAGCAAAATCTTGCGCCCACTCAACGGCTTCAACGTAGTCATCAAAAAAGTCACTGCCTTCTTCAAGGTAGGCTAAGTCCATATCGGGTAAGTTAATTTGATGACGCTGCATTTCTTTTTTAGCTAACTCAATAAAATACGTACCAATGCGGTTACCTACGCCACGGCTGCCAGAGTGGAGCATGATCCATACGGCATCATGTTCGTCTAAACACAGCTCTAAAAAGTGATTACCCGTACCCATAGTGCCTAAATGGTTAACGTTGTTGCTCTTTTTTATTGCAGGGTGTTTTTCACAAATACGTTCAAACCGTGCTTGTAGCTTTTGCCATTCACCCGCAACTATATCGGGAATGTTATGCCATGCACCTCTGTCAGCTTTGCTTCTATTGCTGGTTCTACCATGGGGAACTGCTGACTCAAAAGCATGCCTAATCGCCAGTAAATTATCAGGTAGTTGGCTTGCGGTTAAGGTGGTTTTAGTGGCCACCATACCACAGCCAATATCAACACCAACTGCTGCTGGAATAACCGCATTAACAGAGGGGATAACACTGCCAATGGTTGCGCCTTTACCTAAGTGTACGTCTGGCATTACGGCAATATGCGAGTGTACTAAGGGCATACGTGCAATATTGTTGAGTTGCTGTTGGGCTTGCTCTTCAAACGGCACGCCTTTGGTCCACGCTTTAATTGGTACGCTGCCTTGGTTTTCGATAACGTTATAATTTTTACACATTTGTTTTTCCTTGATTCTTTTTATTGTTGTTTTTATTGAGAATAGCGCTAGCTGGTTAGGCTATTTTTACTACACCATTCATTAACCCTTCTAAACCGCCATACACGGTTAGGTTGTTTATTCGCTCAGCTACTTTTTCTAACGCTTCCAGTTCTTTTAAGCGCATTAGTGTTGGGTTGTTTTCAATCACCTTGGCCGTGTTGTGCAAGCTTCTGGTGGCTGATGTTTCTTCGCGTCTTTTTATTACATTGGCCTCAGCTGCTTTTTGCGCTTCAACCACTTGGTTTAGTATTGTTTTCATCTCGCCTGGCAAAATAATGTCTTTTACACCAACGTTCGCAAGGGTGATGCCAATGTCTGTTAAAGACTGTGCAACTAGCTCTTTTACTGTTTCATTTACGTACAATTTATCCAACAGGATATCATCGAGCGATTTTGTGCCAACGGCTTCACGTAATGCTAACTGCAAAGCTTTGTAGACAAAGTCATTCACATTATCAACGCTTCGCGCTGCAAGCTGAGCGTCATGTACTTTAATGTTGGCACTTAAATTAATGCGCAAGCTTACGCGGTCTTTACTTAGGATCTCTTGCCCTGAGATCTCGAGTAACTGGGTTCTGCAATCAAACGTTTTTAATTCAATCTCGTGGTTAAATTGCCAAAAACCATAATGACCAGGTGTGAGTTGTTTTAATAGTTGGCCATCTACATACAGTAAACCAACGTGTTCTTTTGCTACGTGTAAATCAGCAATTGGTTTAATCGCAACGGTACGCTCACTTTTAATTAAACGTGACGCTGTGTTTGCACCAGCTCGGTTAATTAAAAAAAGCACTTTATCGTCTAAGGTTATCTCTTCATCGATTGATATTTTCTCTAGGCGAATATCACCAGCATCTTGCCATAGGTATAATTGCTCGCTGGGTGCCACTATGCCTTCAAGTAAATCGTTAATGTACAGCAAGCCCACTTCGGTGTTATTTAACTTGCAGTGGAAAATATGCTCGCTTAATTGCGGACTATTTCGGTATAGCCTTTCGGCATTTTTCTCTGAAAAATAAAGGGCGTTTATATCAAAATAATCAAATGATAATTCATTCTTAAAATCCCAAAACGTATGTTTGCCAGCTGTGAGCACATTAATGAGCTGTTGATTTTTGTACACTAGCACTCTTTGGTTTTCAGTGATCTCTACTATTTTTTTAAATAATTTTTTGCTTAACATTTTAAATTCCTTATTGTTTTTACTCCCCTTAAATTAAGGGGTTAGTAAGGGTTAAATACTTTTTTGATAAAAGCTCAAAACGAGATTGCGATGGGGAGCATCCGGCTTGCCAAGGCTTATTCGTGTTAGGCGTTTATCAAGCAGTGGTACTAACTACTTACTAACGTATTTATATTTATGTTTAGGGTGGGATTTGAACCCACAACAAGCGGTATACCGCTGTTTATCCAATTGAATTACCTTAAAAGGGTATTATTAAGGAAGGATTCGAACCTTCGCACACGGCACTGAGCCGTTGCTCTACCTCTGAGCTACTTTAATAGATGTTTGATTAGGAATACGCGGCAACAGTGTTGAGCGCACCAGAGTGACTTTTTGAATCACATCCAATTAATCAGACTCCTATGTAGTTACAAGTCACGTGCCAAGTGTATTTAAATGTTTGCTTTTATTTTTAAGTTGTTGTTTTAATGAATTTAAATTATTTACATCACCGTTTTTGATTATTAAGCTTGATTGGTTTTTTGTTGTTATGTATTGTTTTTAGATATTAAGGTTATCTATATGGATATAAAGTGAAAGACACCGTTGTCGTTAGTTTAATTGGTACACAGTTAGATTATGTAGGTAAAAGATCTGATAGATGGGCCAAGTGGCGGCCCAACGTAAGTTTGTGCAGTCAAGATGATCTAATCGTTAACCAGCTGCATATGCTGCATGATAATCACAGTCACCGCCTTGCTAATAATGTTGCAGTGGATATTGAGTCTATCTCGCCTGAGACGAATGTTAAGTTGCATCAACTTAATTTTAGTGATCCTTGGGATTTTGAAGAAGTGTATGCAAAGCTGTTTGATTGGTGCCAGCACTATACTTTTGATACCGATAAAAATGATTACTTATTTCATATCACAACAGGTACGCATGTTGTGCAAATATGCAGCTACTTGCTTACAGAAAGCCGCCATTTCCCAGGGCGTTTGATTCAAACATCACCGGATCACAATAACAATAATAAATCGATAGGACGTATACAGGTCATCGATCTGGATTTATCCAAGTATGATCAATTAGCAACTCGGTTTGATGTAGAGCATCAGCAAGGTAAAGAGTTTTTAAAAGGCGGGATAGAAACTAAAAACGTCTTTTTTAATCAGCTGATCACGCAAATAGAAAAAGTAGCAATTCGCTCGCACGACCCAATGCTTTTAACCGGGCCGACTGGGGCGGGTAAAAGCCAGCTGGCAACCCGTATATTTCAATTAAAGAAAAAACGTTCTATGTTAAAAGGCACGTTGGTATCAGTAAATTGCGCCACGTTAAAAGGTGAAAATGCGATGGCTGCGCTCTTTGGCCACACAAAAGGGGCATTCACTGGCGCGCAACAAGCAAGAGATGGCTTTTTACTGACAGCCCATGACGGCGTGTTATTTTTAGACGAAATAGGTGAGCTCGGTTTAGAAGAACAGGCAATGTTACTCCATGCAATTGAAAATAAAACTTTTCATCCTGTTGGCAGTGATACACCCATACAAAGTAATTTTCAATTAATTGCAGGTACAAATCGTAATTTGAAGCAAGAGATAGCCAAAGGCCATTTTAGAGCTGATTTATTTGCCCGTATTAATTTGTGGACATACGAGTTACCGGCACTTAAAGATCGAAAAGAAGATATTCCTGCAAATATCGATTACGAAGTCGATCTCTATGCTAAAAAAATGGGGCGCCGTGTACAATTTAACAAAGAAGCTAAAAGTACCTTCATTAATTTTGCCACATCAAACGAGGCTCTATGGACTGGCAACTTTCGCGATTTGAGCTCTACAATTACAAGGTTGTGTACTTTGGCGGATTCTTCTCGGATCACGGTGGAAGATGTTAACGATGAAATAAAGCGCTTAAAGCAAGCGTGGTATCCTTACAATCAGCAATCATCTTCGAATGTGCTTTTACATTATCTCGAAAAAACTCAGGTCGATACATTAGATGATTTTGATATTAATCAGCTTGGCTATGTGCTTACTATTTGCCAGCAGCACAATAGTATGGCCTCTGCGGGGAGGGAGTTATTTAACGTAAGCCGCACGCTTAAGTCTCAAATAAACGATTCAAGTAGGTTACAAAAGTATTTGAGTAAATTTGGTTTAAAATGGAGTGATATCTCTTCTAAATCAAAGTAACGGTAGTTTAAAGCTATGTAATTTACCCCGATGCTTAATTATTATTTAGCTTAACCAAGGTCAAAAGATAGATTAAGCATTACTAGTTGCGGTTTTAATGTGCAATTAAGTGTTTTGCGATTACTATTTAAGCAGTTGGCTTATTCATTGTTAAAATAAAGGTTTTTGCTAGTGACAAGGCGGTAAAAACTTTTTATACTGCAACCCGCTTTAACCGCTCTTGTGGTTAAACGCTTCAAAATTTAGCGTTAGTTAACTAACATATGCTAATACAAAATGGCCCCTTAGCTCAGTTGGTTAGAGCACACGACTCATAATCGTTAGGTCCCCAGTTCGAGTCTGGGAGGGGCCACCACTTTTAAAGACTTCCAATAAAAATAATTAACAACTCTAAATGCTGTCATTAGGCGCGATGGTTAAACAATAAACCTGAGCTAGTATTCCCTGCTGATGAAAATAAATTCCCCATCAATGTTGATACGCTCTTTTTAACACTTATCTGTATTGAAATAAGCTCGCTGTCTAATTCTTGTTGTAACTCTGCAAGTTTAGTTTGTTGCTCAGTTTTAGACAGGCTTTTGTCAGTTTCAAGGCTCTGCATTTTATTTTGTAGATCTTTAATATTTTTAATCATTTGTTGTTGTGCGGTTTCAGCTGTTTCGTCACTGTCAGTTTTATTTTGAGTTGCTTCATCATCAATGTTTTTAGCCGTTTTAGTCGAAGTTGTTTGTTCTTCCGTGTTATTTGCTTGCTGGGTGTTTGCTTGTGATTGTTTTAAATAATTTGGATCTGTGAGCAGTGATGAGGGTGTTGTTGTTAAGTTCATTGTGCGTCCCGTGCGGCTAAAAATTGACATGTTTTTTATAGTCAAAAGTTAATGCATTAACCGTTCCATATTTAGGGATCGTAGTTGAGGGCGTTCCTGTATCGTGAAAAATACAATACAGGAATAAACTAAATTATGGTGAGGGTACTTCGGCCGTTTGTGGTAATGCTAAAGAAAGTAAGGCGGCTAACGCAATAAACGCGCTTGAGATCCATAAACACGCTTCAAGCCCATATTGCTGATATACCCAACCAGATAAAACAGTGCCTATTAATCTTCCCATGGCATTGGCCATATAGTAAAAGCCCACATCAAGTGACACGCCATCACTATCAGCAAGGCTGACAATTAAATAGCTGTGTAATGATGAGTTAATAGCAAACACAACACCAAATATCAGTAAGCCGATAATAATTGCTGCTTGTATATAAAAATCATAATGCAGCGCTAAGGCTATCAGTGCAGGAATGATGGTTAAGTAGCTAGCCCATAAAAATGCACTACGGCCATTGGGTACTTGCCCTGACTTTTTACCAGTAAAAGCAGGTGCAAATGATTGCACTATGCCATAACCAATTACCCAGCTTGCCATAAAGCCGCCAACCCACCAGTGATCCCAGCCAAATGTTGCAGCCAAGAATACTGGCAGCGCCACTACAAACCAGACATCTCTGGCGCCGAATAAAAATAACCGCGCCGCGGAGAGTACATTAATCGCTTTGCTCTTTGAAAATAACTCACTAAATTTAGCTTTGTTTTTAGCTTTGCCTAAGTCTTCTTTTAACGCGAATAAGCTAAATAGCCATACTGCTGTAAGCATGCAAATCATGGCAAGTATTGCACCATGAAATTCAAGTAGGGTAAGTAGTAAACCACCTAAAAAGAAACCCACTCCTTTTAGGGTGTTTTTTGAGCCGGTAAGTAATGCTACCCATTTGTATAGTTGGCTTTGTTCATCACTGGGAACGAGTAATTTAATGGCACTTTTTGCACTCATTTTATTGAGATCTTTTGCGATCCCAGAAAGTGCTTGTGCTGCCATTACATATAAAATACTTAGCATAGATGTTGGGGCTAATAACATTGCCAAGGCAACAATTTGTAATGCAAGACCAATGTTCATGGTTCTATTTAAACCAAAGCGAGCGCCTAACCAACCGCCGACAAGGTTTGTAATTACGCCAAAGATCTCATAAAACAAAAATAGCATAGCAATACTTAATGGATCATAACCTAATTGATGAAAATACAGCACGATCAACATACGCAGTGCACCATCAGTCAGGGTGAATGCCCAATAATTGCCTGTAATCACCAAATATTGTTTTATTTGCGGTGATAATGACGTAATTAGCCCCATGTTGGTTATTCCTTATCTGCCAAGCCAACTTTTAAAACGAGCTCTGCGGTGCGGTTTGCATAGCCCCATTCATTGTCATACCAGACGTAGAGTTTTACTTGTGTATTGTTAATGACCATGGTCGATAAGGCATCAATAATGCTTGAGCGAGGATCTGTTTTATAATCAACAGAGACTAACGGGCGCTCTTCATAACCCATGATATTTTTAAGTTCATTTTCAGAGGCTTGTTTTAGCAAGCTGTTAACCTCTTCAACCGTGGTATCGCGGTTAAGTTCAAATACACAATCAGTAATTGATGCATTTGTTAAAGGTACACGAATTGCGTGGCCGTTTAATTTGCCTTGTAACTCCGGAAATATATGAGTGATAGCCGTTGCTGAACCTGTTGTTGTAGGGATCAAACTAGTGCCACATGAACGCGCACGACGTAAATCTTTATGCGGCGCATCTATAATAGTTTGTGTGTTAGTTATGTCATGAATCGTAGTGATTGATCCATGTTTAATACCTATTTGCTCTTGGAGCACTTTAACAACAGGTGCGATACAATTAGTTGTACACGATGCCGCAGTAACAATTGGGTAAGTGTCTTTATTATAAAGGTGGTCGTTTACCCCCATTACAACATTTAAAATACCATTTTCTTTTACTGGTGCGGTTACTACAACGCGTTTTACACCTTGATCAAGATAGGCTTGTAATAAGGCTTTGGTTTTAATTTTACCCGAAGCTTCAATAACAACATCACAGTTAGACCAGTCAGTGTCTTGAGTTTTGGTATTTTGTGTAAAGCCAATAGCTTTACCATTAATAACTATTGTATTGTCAGTATGCTCTGCTTCGTGGTGCCATTTACCGTGCACTGAATCAAACGTCATTAAATGCGCAAATGTTTCAGCATTACCTGCGGGGTCGTTAATATGAACAATTTCAATATCGGCCCAATCATACGCTGCGCGCATTGTTAAACGTCCCATACGGCCAAAACCGTTAATACCCACTTTTATAGCCATTGTTAAATCCTTACTTGGTTGTGTATGTGTTTAAGTTTAATTTTAAATGAAACTCTTATTAATAGTCGTTAGCGGCAAAAGCTGACTTTATCTGGGCGGTCATGCATTACAGCTAATCTTTTTAAGTCGTCAATTATTAAAGCAATGTTACTTTCAGTCGTTTGGTTAATGATTGCTTTAGCCCAATCAGGTAAAAACGGGTTGATTTGATAAAATACCCATTGGCCATTCTTTCTATCAGTGATTATGTTTGCTTTCTTTAGTACAGCTAAATTACGGGATACCTTAGGTTGGCTTTGTTCATTTAGCGCTATCATTAATTCACATACGCATAGTTCGCCATGGTAATTGGCAAGCATAAGTGTTTTTAAGCGTATCTCATCCGTTAGGCATTTATAAAAAACAATGGGATCAAAATGCACTGGCTGCGCTTGTTCATTTATAAAAGTATTTTTGGTGAGTTCATCGTGTGTGGTTTGCTCGGTATTGTTTATTACCTTAAGAAACATAATTAAACGATTATTCAATTCATTAATAGTCATTAAAAATGGGTTTAAGCCTGAGCGTGTTTTGGGATCTGGAAGATCCCATGCAAGTTGATTTACTGCATATGGATAAGCACGGCATTCTTGATTAGCTTGATCGCATAACGTAATAACGTAATCAAATTGCCTACTTTCAAAATACTTAATACTTTTTGCAAGTAGTGATGATGTTGGAATAGCAAATGTCTCTAAAGCCAAAAGCGTTCGTGGGTCGATAATGCTTGGTGTAGTACCCGCACTATATACTTCAAACCGCTCATTTGCTTTATGGCGTAGTAGAGCCTCAGCAATTTGTGAACGTGCTGAGTTTTCAGTACATATAAACAGCACGGTTATTTTTGGTTTACAACTGTTAGGCATAAAGAGTGTATCAATCAGGTGTTTTTCAATATTGTATATATGAAATTTCATATATGCAAATGGTTTTGCTGTTTTTTTGTCCGATGTAGTGACTTGTTCAAGTGCACCTTGCTCTAATTACTAAATACTGGCTTAGTTTAGATGTGTTTTCGAACGTTTCGTTTGATATTTGCTCGAACAGTACTTTATTTCAAGTTTTCTTCAAATAACGCTTGCGTAAAATCCGCCGCGCCCTATAATGCGACCCCACTGAGAAGGCAGACAGCAACGCTTAGCGGGGCAAGAGTTAATCAGTGAGTCGAGTAAAACTTGGGTTTGAATTTTTATAAAGTTTAAATTTAAGTGTTGACAAAAAAAATGGAAAGCGTAATATGCGCAGCCCTAGCGAGATAAAGTTTAACTTTAATCGCAACGTTCTTTAACAATATAAAGCAATCATCTGTGTGGGCACTCGTACAGATTGAGTTCTAACAGCCAAGCTACTTCGGTAGTGAGGCAAAAAATTTAGAGTCTCAATGTGATTTCTCGAAAGAGAAACTGAGTGACCAACAGAGTAGTTATTTTTAATAATTATTCGGCACAGTCAATTCAATATCGAAAGATATTAAATAAATTCAGAATTCATTGAGCAGGTTCTTCATTCTTTATTGGATGAGAACAGAAAAAACTTTTAATTGAAGA
>NZ_JABEPJ010000057.1:0-543 GCF_013002825.1 Pseudoalteromonas sp. NEC-BIFX-2020_002 | reverse complement strand
AGTAAACTAAGTTCGGCTGTTAGAACTCAATCTGTACGAGTGCCCACACAGATGATTGCTTTATATTGTTAAAGAACGTTGCGATTAAAGTTAAACTTTATCTCGCTAGGGCTGCGCATATTACGCTGCCCTATTTTTTTGTCAATACTTAAATTTAAACTTTATAAAAATTCAAACTCAAGTTTTACTCGACTCACTGATTAACTCTTGCCCCGCTAAGCGTTGCTGTCTGCCGTCTCAGTGGGGTCGCATTATAGGGCGCGGCTGATTTTACGCAAGCGTTATTATCACTAATCTTGCATTTATTTCGCTTTCGCAAGATACACAAAAGAAACTGACATGTTACCCACAAACATCTGTGGATAAAATGCACTGTAAAACGATGAAATCGTAATAATCACGATATTAGTTATGCATCATAGGTTGGATCTTAAGAAACTTGAAGTTGAACTCTGTTAATGATCAAATAGTTACGCCAATAAAAAAATGACTAAAAACAGAGTTCACATGCAGATTAACCAAGTTTCAAATCAATTAAAAGCC
>NZ_JABEPJ010000056.1:0-555 GCF_013002825.1 Pseudoalteromonas sp. NEC-BIFX-2020_002 | reverse complement strand
TGTTGTAGTTGAGTGTGGGTATTAAAAATTCATATCATAATGCCTCTTTTATCCATGTTTGATCTGAATACTCAGTGTTATCTTCCATAAACCTAAACCAGCTTAAATAATTCTCAATGTAGTCTGTACCAATGCCATTAAAACGTCTTAACCATGCCTTCCAGCGCATCATATAATTATTAAGTGTTTGGATATGGTAAATACCTTCTACCACTCTTTGGTTATCCAAGCCAATCAAGCGTTTATGGTCAATATCGAGTTCTTTAGCAATACCTTTATACGATAAGTTTCCATCAGTACAAAGCACAGAGCCTGATGATAATAAAGGCTTCAATTGTGCTTGAATATTTTCTTTTGTATTTCGCTCTAAAACCTTGTGAGATATAGCACCACTACGATCAAGAGCAATGAAAATAGGAACTTTTTCGATTTTTCCACCACCACGTTTACGGGACTTACGGTTAATAACCCTCTTACCTTTAAAAGATTCTGGTAAAGATGTTTCATCAGCTTCAATAACACCCGTTAGTACTGAAGGATTAAAGCTGGCAGGGG
>NZ_JABEPJ010000055.1:0-566 GCF_013002825.1 Pseudoalteromonas sp. NEC-BIFX-2020_002 | reverse complement strand
TTTTACTGCTATAAGTCCTGCCGCAATTGAGTTGCATGTTACTTATGACCTATTTAATGAACAACCCTGCGAAATAGATATCCGTCCTGATGTTGAAACTGAGCGAGCCTTTTTACCGGGTAGTCACACACTTGAAGATACGTTATTACTTGCGGATGCAGGGTATTTTGACTTAGATTACTTTGAGCAAGTATCCCAAGATGGCGGCCACTTTTTGGTCTGAGCAAATAAAAACATCAACCCAATCGTTACATCAGCTTATTGCGCGGGTATAGAACTCAAAGAGAAGAATATTAAACTCAAAACGTTACTCGAGAAATTCGCAAGCCAACCACTTGAATTAACAGTACGCTGGAAGAAAAATGGACCCCAGTACAGACTTATCTATTTACCGGATGAAAAGCGCCTTGTTTTCCTTGTTACTAATTTAAAAGAAGCTCAGTTTAACTTTGACGAGTTACTCGATATATACGCAACTCGTTGGCAAATTGAGCTGTTTTTCAAAGAGCTAAAGTCATGGAATAACCTTAAAGGGTTTATCACACGAGATCCACACATTGCCGAAT